>CALVAU010000221.1 GCA_944325615.1 Candidatus Gastranaerophilales bacterium
CCGCAATATACCAAACCAAGAGAATATAGAGGTCTAAAAGTCCCAGAGGTTTTGCTAAATGGAAATCACAAAGAAATTAACGAATTCCGTCAGGAGCAGAGAATTCTTAGAACCAAGTTAAGAAGACCTGATTTATTGAAATAAATAATCTTTATTTTTGTAAAAATTTATTAGTCCCTAAGCCTAATCCATCTTTTATAAAGTTAAATCCAGCATATGCTGCAAGTGCGATACCGCTTCCGCAAGCTACTTTTTTGCCTTTAGCAAGTAATGCAGTTAAACTAAGAGTCAGTGGTACCACATTAGATACAAGCATAGAGCCTAATCCTGAAAAATATCCAATTGCGGAGTTGAAGAAATTAAGATAATTGCTTTCTAATTGATATCTGAAAATTTTATCTTTCATTTTGCTTTTGACAAGACTTGGACTGTCCAATCTTTGAGAATTTTCAAACAAATCCATCGTCACATTAGCATCTCTGCTTTGAGAAGTTACATCAGCTTGAAGTTTTCCGATTGTATGTGCATCTTGAAAAATTAGCCCTAACCCAACAACACCTGCGGTTTTGGCTAAATATTTTCCATAATTATTTTTTACTGCACTGATTATATTCATAACTTATACCTTTATTTTTTTGCTGATTTTTCAGGTACTTCAAATTCTTTTTCAACTACGTTTCCTGACATTTTAAGTAAAATATTAGTTGCCTGTGCTGCATCTTGTCCATAGCCTGAGGTTGAGTTTTGCATTTTTTTCAAAACTCCGACAGTATAATCATCTCCAGTACAAGCTCTTGAATCAAGCATGCTTAATGCTAAAACCCTTATTTGTTGAGATGGGTCTTGGAGCATTTTATTGATTAAAGCTGTTAAGGCTGGATCATCTTTTCTTGAATCATCTTCTTGCAATCTTGCAATTACTTCTTTTGCCCCCATCATTCTGACTTCTTTATCTTGGCTGTTTAGGTAATTTTCAAGATTTTTGATATATTCATCTGTTAATTCGACAACTTTTCGCTTTTCAGTTTTTTTCTTATCTTCAGTTTTATTTTCTGTCTCGGTAGTTTGTTCTGTTATTTTTGTCGTATCTTTTTCAGTATTATTATCTGTTTTATTATTTGCATCTGAAGGAGCTTCGGCTAAGACTGCATTACCGTTTTGTGGATCTGTTCCAATATTGTTGTTTACAACTGCGTTACCGCCTTGTGCAGTAATTCCGCCTTGAGGAATTCCATATTGTTGAGTGTAATAATTCGATGGATATGCAATTCCCGGTAAACTTTGTGATTGAGGAATGTTTCCTGTCGGATTAATATTTGGGATGCCGACAGAAGGATTGTATATTTGAATATTTACGCCTGCATAACTCGGCGGCGGAGCTGTCTGAGTTTGTTGCGGAACTGTTGCATAATTCTGTTGTGCAGGTATTTGAGAATTGTTCTGTAATACAGGATTTTGTTGCATAATAGGCTGTAAATTTGTATTACCTTGATTTTGTACTGATGTCATAACACTACCTTATTTAACTACTTATTTATAAAAAGTATTTTATCGGTTGTTTTTTGCTTAAATTTTTAAAAGTTTAAGAAATGTTAAATATGTTTTTTATCTTTTAAATTTTTAATATAATTATAAATATGGGAATTTATGAAGATAATTATCTAGCAAAGCGTCCGCAAGAGCTCTGTAATATGTGTGGAAGATGTTGTCGTGTTGTTACAACATCAAAATCGTATGAAGAATTGAAAGCTCTTCAGGCACAAAACGATGAGGGTGCTTGTGAATTTTTGAAAATATTTGTCCCATATCCATCAATAGAGGCAGCAAGGACTGTCGATAAAGAACTTGTCGATAATGTAATTAATCTGTTAAAAGAAGATGGAAACTATGATGAGAACAGGTTGACTTTTTACGGATGTAAATATCTTTTAGATAATAATATGTGTTCTATTTATGAACAAAGACCTACATTGTGTGTACATTGTCCTGCAACACCTTGGTCAATTGTGCCTCCCGGGTGCGGATTTGAGGGATGGCTTTTCTTGGAGAGGGAAAAAGCTAAACAGACAGTTAGAAAAGCAAAAGAAGATCTTTTAGAGCTAAAACTATTGAAAAGCAAAAGCTCTGATCCTGAAGTCTTGAAAAAGATTGCTTCAGTTGAGCATAAAATTCAGCATACAATTGATTTATATAAAAAATACGGATCTTATGATTGGTAATTTTAATTTGGCATTTTTGCCAGTTTAGCTTTGTAAAATTCCGTATTTATATTCAATCTTGCACCAATATCAAGCAACATATCAACGAATTTTTTGTCATTTGATCTGTGAGAGTTTTGGCTTGATTCTATTATATCTCCGATTTTGTGATATATTTTTGCAAAATAAATATTTTGAGCTTCAGATATATCTATTTCAAGTTCCAGTTTTTCAACATAATCAAATAATTCTAATACAACATCAGCCTGTTGAATTTCAAAGCTGTATGCGAGTCTGTTTATGTTTTGCAGAATTTTTTTGCTGAAAATAGCATTGGAAGGCTGTTTATCAAGTTTAATTCCCATTTTTCTAGTTTCGATGTTGATATCAGATGCCTCTTGCAAAATAGATGGTTCTACAAAACCGTTTGAATCTTTTATTAATTCATTAAACTTTCTGCTAAGCGTATATTCTGCTGCAATTTTAAATTCGTCAGGGATTGACAAGCCGAGATTTTGCATTTGATATATTGAGCTTTTGCCTTCGTTATACATTTCCTGATAAATTTGCGCAAATTTTTGCATTTTCCCTTTGAGAAGAATTTGTAATATTTTTCTTCTTTCTTCGATAAAGATGTCTTTTAATGTGTAGTAATCTTTTCCGAAGTATTCATCAAGAGCTCTTATGATTTCTGTAAGCGGGTTAAGCATAAATGTTTTTACAAGCTCATTTTTCATATCGTTGTATTCGTTTTCTTCTGAATATTCTTTGATTGCGCAGTGGAAATCTCCGCCAGAATATTGCATAAGAGCAAATACAAGGTTAAGCTTTTGCAAAGTAATCATAGATTGCAATTCTATATGTCCGATTACTAAGTTAGAATTTCCTTTTTGGACTTTTTGGTAATCATGACGTTTTATAATGTAGCAATATACGTTTTCTTCATCTTCAAAGTCTTGGTATAAAGATGAAATAGCCCATAAACTTGCAATTTGTTTTGATGTGACTATTGAAGGTTTTACAAAATTATTAAATATATCTTTGCCTGTACCATATTCTGTAATGTTGCTTTTAGCTTCAGAAAGAATATCTTTGAAATGGGTTTCAAAATCTTTTTTAGTAAATCTTGCAGCCAATTGCATAGCACGAGCTGCATATTTCATTATTTGAACAGTTTCAATACCCGAAATTTCAGAGAAGAACCAGCCGCAGCTTGTGTACATTAACATTGCTTGACGTTGAATTTCCAACAATTCCATAGCTTTTACTTTTTGATCATCTGAAAGATTCTGTAAAAAGTTCTCGTTTTGGAATTTCAGAACATTCATTACATTTCTGTCTAAAATAACTTCAATGTAATTATTTCTTACTTCCCAGCAGTCTTTGTTAAAGTATTTTGGACCTTCAGCTTCAAATACTTTTGCCAACTCATCTCTAAGGTAATCAAGGGCATTACGTAGCGGTTTTCTCCATTTTTGATTCCATCCTGGATGTCCGCCTGTTGAGCATCCGCAATCTTCTTTCCATCTGCCGACGCCATGGAAACAGCTCCAGCTGGAAGCTTGTTTTATATCTACTTCATAATCGCTTCTGTATTTTTCTAGGTATTCTCCGTAGTTTGTAATTGTAAAGCCTTCTTCTTTAGCCTTGATTTGAAGAACATAAGCAAGTGCCATATCTCCGAATTTTGTATGGTGTCCGTAGCTTTCTCCATCAGTTGCGATATTTACTAATTGCGGATAATCTCTGCAATCAGAGACTCCTTCTTTTAGCCTTTTTGCAAATTTATTACCATCTTTTAATAGCTCATCGAATGCTACAGAACGAGAAATTGCACCGTCATAAAAGAATAAATCAATATATTTGCCTGGAGCAGATTTTATATAATATCTGTAAGATCTTGCAGGATCAATATTACCCCAGCTTACATCAGTCCATTCTTTGCTTTTTTCTTTTCTTATTTTTAAAGCTTGATAAGGTGATAATACCGTAAATTTAATACCGTTTTCTTCTAATACTCTTAAAGTATCGTCATCTACTGCAGTTTCAGCAAGCCACATCCCTTCTGGTTTTCTGCCAAAACGGTATTCAAAATCTCTTATACCCCATTTAACTTGGGTGATTTTGTCATGTTCATTTGCAAGCGGCATGATGATATGGTTATATACTTGCGCCATGGCATTTCCATGTCCTGAGTGCTCATTTACACTTTCGATATCAGCTTTTATAATTCTTTCATAAGTTAACGGCGCAAACTGTTCCATCCATGACAATAATGTAGGTCCAAAGTTGAAACTCATATGCTCATAGTTGTTTACAACATCCAAAATCCTATTTCTGCTATCAACAATTTTTGATACAGAATTCGGGTTGTAGCATTCTTTATTTATCCTTTCATTCCAATCGTGGAACGGCAGAGCGCTATCTTGAAGTTCTATTGCTTCAAGCCAAGGGTTTTCTCTGGGCGGTTGGTAGAAGTGCCCATGTATTGTTAAAAATTTTTCAGTAGGTTTCTTTTCAGTCATTTCTTAACTCCTCGAATGCGCTCTTTTAATATATTCTATTTTGTTGTATTTTCTTTAGATTTTACAGTTAAAACTTTGAATTGCTCTACATCCATCCAAACATCACCTAATGCTGTTGAAAATACTTTCCCTGCAAATTCAATTTCGTCTCCTGCGTTAAGGTCAATATGTTTTTCAGCTTCATTACGTTTTAAGAAAATTTTTAATTCTGATAGTGGTACATTATGATCAGTAACATCAGGCCTTTGAATTAAAAATGTAATAAAGTCTTCTGAGCTTTTCATTGCAGGTTTGTAGTCAAGACCAAGTGTAGAAAATTTATCAAATTTTCCTTTTACCTTCACATACTTATTGAGATAAAAAGATGGATTATTTACCATATCAAGTGGTTGTACCTGAATATAATTCTTTGTCGCAACAGGTGTTGATACCGCAATTAATGGGTTTTCAAGGTTAATACCTGCAGTATTATCAACTAAATTATTAGTTGAAGCTGAAACTGCTAATCCTGTTGATAAAATTATTATCGGTAAAATATATTTAAATTTATCCATTTTTTCCCCTCTATTGTCTCTCTACAATTTATATTCTATCACATAAATTATTTTTTTGCACTTGGTGCAATTATCTTAATATACTTTAATGTTAATTACCCTGTCCATGCGGCTAGTTTATTTTAATTTTACTTAGACATCACAAATATTTATTATTGTAATCATTTTTTTGTATGATTGAAAATTTAATTTCTTTAATACATTATGTATATACTTAAGCTATGGATTAGATATCCGATTGATAAATTGAATATTTTAATGTTTTTACCCCACTTATGATATAGGAATAAATCTATGAATCATTTATTCAAAGCTTTATTGCTCTGTGCAATACTCTCAAATACATTTACCCCTTGTTTTTCTATGGATGCTGTTTCTTCTCCAGCGGAAGAAATAGCCCATTTACCCTTGGCTGGAACGCCAATAAAAAATATTGAAAGTAGTTCAGCAACAGAAACGTTGGAGAAAAAAGAAGATCTGTCTGTAAAATCAACAGAGGCAGAAGAGTATGAAAAAGAAAATGATAATCAAGTGCTAAATTTGATTGATGAGACACAAACGGCTGCATGTCCCTTAAATCCTGTTATATACCAACAAAGTGGTACAATCGAAAATTTTAAATCCACTTATAAATGTTTAGCAGGTAAAGAATTAACTGCCATTATGCTTGAGAAGGGGCGGACATTTGAAGTAAAGTCAATGCAGCCAATGTCTTATGAATCAACAGGTGGTGCCGAAGTTAAGTTTGAGTCGCTATACCCTGAAAGAGTGTTTTTAAATAAAGAACCGCAAAAACTTGTATTTACAGGAGAAGTTGTTAAAAATAACCCACCGAGAAAAGGTGGTGGTACCGGTACATTAAAAGTAATGATTAAAAACGTAAAATTAGAAAATGTTACTTATCCTGCAGAAGCTTATATAACAAAAATGAATAAAAAAAATGTGTTTTTTGGTGCTGTTGTAGGACCTTCAAACTATATGGATAATCTTGCAGATACAGCGAATAACGGTACTATTCATACTATTTACAAAGATCCTTGTAAGACAACAGCTGATGAATGCGTTCATACCGCAGCAAAACCTTTTTATTTCTTGACAGGTGCTCTTTTGCAAACAGTTGATTTATTCATATCTCCTGTTATTGCATTTTTTGTGCCTGGTAATGAAGTATATATCCCTGAAGGAACAGAATTTGAAATTAAGTTAGAAAATGATATTCCGGTACTTGAAATATAGACAAAACCAATCTTGGATATATTTATTTAGTTATAGTCAGATACAAAATGCTCTAATTTATAATATGCCACTCGAAAATTCCGCTAAAGTTTATTCTGGCGGAATTTTTTCATGATAGGAAAAATTAATTTTTCATTATGTAAAATTGAGTTTTTTTCTTTTTGTGCTAATATTTGATTAAAGTTTAAGGGAGTACTTTGTATAAGTGCTCAAAAGAAGGAGAATATTATGGCTACAAAAGAATTTTTTACAAATTCAGAAGAGTTAAAACAGCTAATGTCAGCTGCTAGAGCTACAATAACTGCACCTTTCTTCGGAAATAATGTTGAAGAAGTTAAGTCAGTTTCTGAAGCTTACAAATTGGCAAAAAACAGCCCTGGAACTATTGAATTAACAGGCATGCCAGTTTACAAACCTGAAAAATTAGGTCTTCCTCAAGGTGCAAACCAATTATTATTCAATGATGGTACAGTAGTTGGTCGTTGTGCAGCAGCAAGAAAAATCGTTGGTGAACCAAATTGTGATTTGAAATACTTGTTGCCAATCATCCGTGAAGCAATCTATGGAACTAGTGACAGACTTATGTATAAAACAGAAGCTGTTGTAGGTTTGGAAGAAGACTTCATGGTAAAAGCTCACTTGATGATTCCTGAAGG
>CALVAU010000222.1 GCA_944325615.1 Candidatus Gastranaerophilales bacterium
CGGTTCAATGGAAAGATTTCACGGGATTTTGATAGAGCATTATGCAGGCGCATTCCCAACCTGGCTTGCGCCGACACAGGTAGCAATCGTTCCTATAAGTAACGAAAAACATGTGGATTTTGCAGAAGAAGTCTACAAGAAAATGCGCTCTGCCGGTATAAGAGTTAAGCTCGACGACAGGTCTGAATCAATGAACTACAAAATAAGAGAATCACTGCAAGACAAAAAGATACCTTATGTCTGTGTAGTCGGCGATAAAGAAATCGAGTCAAACTCTGTTGCTGTAAGAAAACGCGGAGTCGGACAAGTAGGCACAATCCCTGTTGATGAATTTATTTCTCAAATAGAAAAAGAAATCAAAGACAGAGTATAAGTGGTAAAATTTTATAAAAGCAGTTGTGCCGGCTGAATAGCCGGCACAACTGCTTCAAATTTTGTAAAACTAATGTATAATAGAAATTATGAATGATTTGATAAAAAAGTTAATAGCTGGCGGAGAAAATCAGAAAGTTGAATTTAAAGAAGCTGATTTTGAATTTCCTAAAAGTGCATATGAGACCATTTGCGCCTTCTTAAATACAAATGGCGGGCATTTAATACTCGGAGTAAAGGATAACGGCAAAATTTCAGGGATTAATAAAGATAAAATTCAAAAAATGAAAAATGATTTCATAAATGTAATGAACAGCGGCTCTAAGATTAGTCCTGCAATACATTTAGATATCAAAGATATGGAAATTGACGGAAAGTCAATTTTATACATATATGTTATACAGAGTTCGCAAGTACACAGATGCAACGGTAAAACATTTATCAGGCAGGATGAGGCTGATATTGATATCTCTAATAACAATAAAGCTATTTCACAATTATATTTAACAAAAGACTCTTCTTATTCAGAAAACCGGATATTTCCGGCAGTGCGATATGAACAGCTGAGAGAAGATTTAATTCAAAGAGGACGTAAGCTGGCACTAGTTCAGAACCCTAATCATCCTTGGCGGGAGATGGATAATATGACTATATTAAAACGCTCATCTCTTTATATGGAAAATCCTATGACGGGAGAAAAAGGTTTTACATTAGCCGCAATCCTATTGTTTGGGACTGATGAACTTATCGCCGCTGCAGTTCCTGCTTTTAGAATAGATGTTATAAAAAGAGTAAGAAATCTCTCAAGATACGATGACAGGCTTGATTTAAGAACAAATTTAATTGAATCTTATGATAAAATTTTAGAATTTCTTGCCAAAAATCTGCCGGATCCTTTTTATAAGGAAGGAAATCAAAGAATTAGCTTAAGAGAAAATATTTTTCGTGAACTTGTTGCCAATATTATTGTACACAAAGAATATGCGAATGCAGAGCCAACCAGATTAATTATTGAGCGTCACAAAATTTATACAGAAAACAGCAATAAACCTTTTATAAACGGAATAATTAATTTAGACAACTTGGTAACGCATCCTAAAAATCCTAATATAACCAGATATTTTAAAGAAATCGGAAGAGTTGAAGAATTAGGTTCCGGAATAGAAAATATTATTCACTATTGTGATTTATATACGGGAAATATTCCCGTACTTAAAGACGAAACCCTCTTTACATTTACATTGGAGCATAACTTATTTGAAGAAAATGAGTTCTTATCAGACAGCTTGAGTGACCAAGTAAGCTTAGAAAGTGACCAAGTAAGTGACCAAGTAAGTGACCAAGTAAGTGACCAAGTATTTTTGGAAAAAACAATACTTGAATTTTGTTCAGAGGCAAAATCATTATCTGAAATACTAAAACGTACAGGATATCTAAACAAAAATTATTTTAGAAAAAAATTTTTATGGCCTTTAATTGCACAAGGACGGATAGCTATGACAAATCCTGATAGTCCTAACAGCCCTACACAAAAGTATGTTACCCGTATTAATCCATAAATAACATGTTAGCAGGCTAAAAAACGTCTGTTTTAATCGGATTTTTAAACTTGGTAATATTGCCCTGAAAAAGAAGTTTAACAGTTCCGACAGAGCCGTTTCTGTGTTTTGCAATAATAATTTCGGATTCTCCTTTGGATTGGGCTTTTGCAGCAGCATCGTCTTCACCGTCTTCGGCTTTCCTGTAATATTCGTCACGATAAATAAACATTACAATATCAGCATCTTGCTCTATTGAACCGGATTCTCGCAAATCCGAAAGCATTGGACGCTTATCCGTTCGTGATTCCACTGCACGCGACAATTGAGAAAGAGCAAGCACTGGAACATCAAGTTCTTTTGCAAGAATTTTTAATCCTCTTGAAATTGCCGAAATTTGCTGCATTCTGTCTTCTCTTCCCGCGCTTTCCATAAGTTGAAGGTAATCTATAAGTACAAGACCAAGATTTTTCTCCTCCATTTTTAATCTCCTGCATTTTGCGCGGATATCTGTAATCGTACAGCCGGATGTGTCATCAATATATATAGGTGCCTGCGCAAATGCATTCATTGCAGTTGCAAGCTTTTCCCAGTCTCTGCTTTGCATGTTACCTGTTTTAACTCTCTGGGAATCAATTTCTGCCTCAGAGCATAACATACGCTGCATCAATTGATCCTTTGACATTTCAAGAGAAAATATTGCTACAGGAACTTTGGCTTTCAAAGCAACATTTTGCGCAATGTTCAGGGCAAGTGCGGTTTTTCCCATGGCCGGACGGGCAGCAAGTATTATCAAATCCGACTTTTGGAGTCCGTTTAATATAGCATCAAGCTCATAAAAATCTGTCGGAACACCGGTTAATTCATCTTTATGCTCGTAACGATATTCTATTTTTTCATAAGTATTTAAAACCAGATCTTTTACATGAACCAGATCAGAAGTTGCTTTTCTTGAAGCAATATCAAAGATAAGTTTTTCAGCACTGTCAAGCGATTGGTCAATCGGGTTTACGTCGTATCCAAAAGATACTATTTCAGAACCAGCATTTATTAATGCACGTTTTATTGCTTTTTCCTGAACAATTTTTGCGTAATATTCAATATTTGCGGTAGTAATCGTTTTGTAGCACAAATCATTTACAAAAGCACGGCCTCCGATAGTCTCAAGTTTTGAATTGTAGTTTAAGACATCAGAAACTGAAACAATATCTATTCTTTCGTTGGTGTTAAACAATTGAAGCATAGCATCATAAATATATCTGTGTGCCGGTTTATAAAAACTTTCAGGTTTCAATGTCTCGACAACTTTCGTAATAACATTCGGATTAACAAGAATTGCACCTAAAACCGCTTCTTCGGCTTCAACATTCTGTGGCAGCATTCCTAAATTATGTTCTTTTTCTTTTAGCGGCATGCCCGATTTCCTCCCTTTTTTTTCATGATATTACATAAAAATTTTTTTGCATGTTAAGAATTATTGACAAAATTCTTTTATCATTTCAAAATCAATTTATGAAAAAAGCATTAATAAATTTAAATGCACTTATTTTGAGTTGCAAATCACAGATTCCGCTTGAATTAGGAAAAATCCTTCTGCATGAAGCTTTGCAAATATCTTCAGCAGAATCATGCACTGGAGGACTAATCAGTTCAAGACTTACCGATGTTGCCGGGAGTTCTGCTTATGTTAAGGCAAATTTTGTAACTTATTCAAATGAAGCAAAACACAAAATTCTAAATGTTTCTGAAGAAACTCTGAAAAAATATGGAGCAGTTAGTGAACAATGTGCATATGAAATGGCACAAGGTCTTTTCAAACTTACAGGAAGCGACATAGTAATTTGCACAACAGGTGTAGCCGGCCCGTCGGCAAGCGAATGTAAACCTGTAGGTTTAATGTTTGCTGCTTGCGGGTATAATGATAATATATATGTTAAAGAATTTAGACTTAATCAAAAATATTCACGAAAAAATATGAAATTTATGTTTTCCGAAGAAGCACTAAAATTTGTTATTCATATCTTGAAATAATAAAATGCTTTACTCTATCTGATTACTGAGTAAAGCCACATAAACAGCATGTGCCCTGTTTTTAACTTTTAACTTTTTTAAAATTGCAGAAACATCAGCTTTTATGGTATTAGTGCTCAGACATAACTTCAAAGCAATATCGGAATTTGAATTTCCATTAGCTATTAAATACAAAATTTGTTTATCTCTGACAGTTAAACTATAAGTACAGGTATTAAATTTCATACTTTTTTCTGATATTTATAAGTATCCAACATGAGTGATTATAAGGTACAAGTAAAATAAAGTCAATACTTGTAAAATGATAAAGTAATGTATAACGAAAAAGAAATCTTAAAACAATTTGGAAGAAATGTTAAAGCAGAACGAATACGTTTGGGCTACTCTCAAGAAACGCTCTCTGAAAAAATGGGGGTTAACCGGGAATATATCAGTCGTATAGAGCGCGGTATTCAAAACATGTCATTATTAAAAATAACCGTACTTGCAAATTATCTTGAAACAGAAATTCAAAATTTGCTGAGATTTTAACTACTTCAAAATAAGATCTGCAACAAGTTCCGGAAATCTGTCTATCAAAATTTCTGCGAACTGTTCGGTATCCATTTGTGTAATTACCAGCGAAAGCAAGTCGTTAGGCAGTTCTTTTATCATATTTTGTAAATATTCAGGCTCTATAACAGACATTGCTTTAACGACTTCGGGCTGCTGTTTTTCACGGTTAATTATTTTTGTGTAAGCATCAGCGTCAAATAGCTGGAACCACTCTTCATGTTCTTTGCCAAGAGATAAGACGAGCTGCTGCTTTTGCGTAGGCTGAAAAGATTTCAGGGCATCTTGATATTCAAGAGGGCTTAGCTGTCCAAATTTTTTAGACAGATCAAAACTTTTCATATTTTCATGGGATTCACCTGTAATTTGTTCAAGAACTTGTGCTACATATTCTTCGGGAATTGATTGAATATGTTTTAAAATTTTATTTTTTTTTTTTGTTTTGCTTGTCAAAAATTTATCAAGCTGTTCATCCGGCATGAATTTTACAATTTCTTCACGGGAAAAAAGTTCAAATGCGGTATTAACAAGCTGCTCTGCAGGCAGCTCTTCAAGCATTTTCATTAATTTATCCTGCGTAAAAAAGAATAACCCCTGCTGCAAATCTTTTTCTTCCATCTCAGGTATAAAAGCCTGCAGCTGTTGTGAAGACATTTCGCGCAATATCATATATTTGTTATTTGTATCAGCAAGATCAAAAAGCTCCATAATAAGGCTTACATTACTTGTCAATTCCTGTGCAAGTTCAATTGCATACTGGTTACCTTGAGATGCTTCAGCTTCAATAATATCTTCAACAGACATGTTTGCATATTTTTCTTCAAACGTTGTTCTGCTTATATGAAGCAAAGTTTGTAAATATTCAAGATTCGAATCAATAGTTAAACTCATAGTACTCCTAAGTTACATATATCTAAAATGGTAAACGACAAAAAAAAATAAAAACTTTAATAAATGTAAATATTTGTAAAATAGTGTATTACACAGTTAGTTTGTTTCTTTCAAGATAACTATTGTATCTTCTATTTCTGTTTTTAAATACTCAAGCTGCTGGTCAATTACGTTGTCATTATACAAATAACCCGCGCCGCTATATGCAAGATATGGTCTGTACTTTTCTGCTTCAGCACGTAAAGTTGCAATTGACTTTGTATGCAAGCTTAGCTCAAGCAGCTTTTTAAAAGATATGTAACTGCTTTCAGGAAGCCCTGCATATTTACTTGCAAGAAATTCAACGCTTTTGTTGAAAAAATAAGCTTTTGCGTTGAATTTTTGTACATCGTAATTATTTTCTATGCATAAAAGCAAGTTTTCAAGTTGAGGTAAAATTTCGTTTATATCGTTTAAATAAGGAGAAGTTTTATCGGTTTTCAGTATTATATTTACGAAAGCCGGATTTTCGCGGGGTACAGGTTTAATTTCATCTGCAGAATTAAAATCTTTTGTTGATTCAAAAACTGGTTTTGTGCTTTTAGGCTCGGAAGTTTTAAAATTTTTTGTCAGATCAGGCAGTGTTCCGGAATAACCCCGACCGTTAGGCTCAATTTCCACTTCGTTTTGGGAATTAGAATTTTTTGGTTTATCCTTTCCCCAAAACCCCCATGCAAAGCAGTCTGTGGTACTTAATATAAGTGCAAAACTTAAAACCATAAATTTTTTCATACTTTAATTATAATGATTTTATAAAAAAAATCATCATATATTTGTTGGGACTTTATCCATGTATTCAACTCACAGTTAATATCAGCACAATATAGTACAAAATATATATAAAAATTTTTAAGCAATAGATTTATGAATAATTCCTATAACAGGATGTTGGAATTCCATCTTTATTGTTTTTGGAACAGGCTGGGTATCAGGATTAAGTCTGTACAACTTTCTTATGGTTTCTTCTGGCTGCGCAGCTCCGATTGAATTCAGTCTTTTTCTTTCGTTTTTGTTTTTAATATGCATTTGTTGTGCAATTCTCTGCTGTTTTGGTCTCATGGGGCGGTAAGCAATAGATCTGTTGTATTCCAGCTGTTGCTCTTCCGTTACTGTTTCATCTGCAATTTGATCAACTATATTTCTTTCTTTTGAACTTATATGTTTTGTATCAATATTTTTTAAAGTATCTGCTTCTGACATAGGTTTATTGACCTGTGGTGTCACTTTTTGAACAAGCTTTTCTTCTTTAAGTCCTTGTGATTTACTTAATTGCTTACTTACGGCTTGTTCGGCATTTTTTACTGTTTTTTCTGCAGTATGTTGTATATTTTTAAAATTTTTGTTTCCGGCAACTAGGCATGCCATGCCGATAACTGCAAGACACGCAAGTGCTGAGGAAATATAAGTTGATGTCATGTTATAGTAATGATCCGTATTTAATTCAGCTAAATTTTTGCGGGTGTATTCCGGTTTCCGAAATACCGGCATGGATGAACTAAAACTAACCTTTTCTAACATAATTAAATCCTTTCGTGTTACAGAAACATAACGTAAACCATTATTTTTTTTGAGTATAGTTGAAAAATTTTATTGCTAATGACAAATTCTTATTACTGTTCAGATATTATAAACGATTATAAAAATTTTTTAAACCTGTCATGCAAAAATTGTTACAATTGCAATTTTGCAATTCTGACTTCAAAAACAGCTTCTATATCAACACCGTTCAAAACTTCCGTAATCAAATCATTAGGATTCAAATTTTTTTCGAAAACCGGAAGAATTCCAAGCACTTTTATATCGGTATATTCTTCGATTAAACGTGGCATCATCCTTATATTTGCGTTTACTGTATTATCGGGATAATTGCTTAATATCACTCCACGAAAATTTAATTCTTTTTCTTTTGCATGATTTAATGACAAAAGTACACTATTGACAGGTGAACACGCACAGACAACCATAAGAAGCGGCAAATCAAGCATCTTTATCATATCTTCTTCTAAAAAATTTTTACCAAAAGGAGTTGCAAGTCCTGATACACCGTCAACGACAAGGCACTCGTTTACATCCTGAATTTTTTGGAAATCTTTTAAAATAACATCTTTATCAATCACCATATGTTCTGCGGCGGCAGCTAAAAGAGGAGTATAGCGTTCTTTCAAAAGATATGAATAATATGTTTTTATATAGGGATCTACAAATTTTATAAATGCAAGATCATGCGACTGAACAAAACCGTTTATTTTAACAGCTCCTGCCTCGACAGGTTTATAAACTCCGGTAGAATACCCGAGACTCTGCATTGTTGCGGTTAAACCTGCTGTCACAAAAATTTTTCCGGAACTTTGATCTGCACCTGTTATAAATAGATCTAGCATAAAATTATACTAACACGTTAGTAATTTTATTGTAAAGATTATCCAAAAGTGATTTATATCGCAGTTTACCCATAATTAATGTAAACTGCAATATAAATCCCATCTAAAAGCGTGCTTTTATTTCTTCCAGACTGTCCCCGCCATACTTTGAAAATACTTCATCAACCAACACGCAGGCAATCCTGTTTTCAGCAACAACCGAACATGCTTCAACGGCACAAGTGTCGGAACGTTCAAAATGAGCCTCACATTCCGTCATATTTTCCATATCAACAGTATTCAAAGGTTTTCTGAGTGTCGGAA
>CALVAU010000223.1 GCA_944325615.1 Candidatus Gastranaerophilales bacterium
AGTCTGTTTGACTATTGGTGGCTATGTATAATTTTAGGAATTTTAGCTTTAGTAATGTCTAAAAAACTTAAATAAGATGTCTGAGAAAGTCCTGCGATAAGGAAGGAGAGCAAGACGTTAGAGTCAAGAAGATCTGCTTTTGATTATAAGATTAAAAAAAAGAAGAAACATTTTAAAATAAAACGTTTCTTCTTTTTTAATTAAGCAATTATATTAGTGGCAAAGTGAGCATTGACCGCTGCAAGAACAGTTTAGAGCTTCTTTAGCTTCTTCCATTCTTACTTTAATACGTCCGTCAACTGCAATTCCTTCACCAGTTGCTTCTGAAATCAACAATGGGTTGATATCCAACTCATCGATAAATTTGAAGTCATTAACTAATTGAGACAATCTCAATAGAGTTTCTTTTATTTGATCCATTTGAGCTGGTTTTGTACCTCTTGCACCTTGTAATAGTTTATATGCTTTTACTGATTTAATCATTTCTTCAGCATCTACATCTGTCAAAGGTGCAATTCTGAATGTTACGTCTTTCATAACTTCTACGAATACGCCGCCTAAACCGAACATCATCATTGGACCGTATTGAGGATCTGTTGCTATACCGCATACCATTTCACGGTTACCTTTTACCATTTCTTGGATAATTACACCTTCAAGACCTTCTAACAAGCCTTTTGCTTCAAGTCTTTCTAGCAATCCTTTGTATTCTTTTCTCAATTGTTCTTCTGATTTGATGTTTACAACAACACCGCCTACATCAGTTTTGTGAGATGTTGTTTTTGAAGTCATTTTCATAACAACCGGATATCCGATTGAGTTACCTAATTCAACAACTTCATCTTCGTTTGTCGCAAGACCGTATTTGCAAGCTCTGATACCATAAGCTTGTAATACATCAATTGATTCTAAAGTTGTTAATTGAGCTCTGCCTTCAGCAAGAGAACCTTTAATAATTTTTTTAACTTTAGCTTTATCTACATCAAAGCAAGGGATTTTACCTTCAGGTCTTTCCATCCATAATCTTTGTTGATTTAATCTGTTTAATCCGTCAGCTGCTTCTTCTGCATACATGAAGAATGGCATATTAACTTCCATATCTGAAAGTTTTGAGAAGAATTCGCTCTTTGTCATAAATACGCCGATAACAGGTTTTTCAGGATGTTCAGCTTTGATTTCCATTAAAGCTTTAGCTACATCGATATCTTTCAAACCTAAGAATGGAAGATAAATTGTGATAATCATATCAACGTTTTCATCAGCGATTACAGTTTCTAATGTTTGTTTGTAGTGTTCGATAGGAGCTGAAGCAATCATATCGATTGGGTTTTTAACTGAAGCTGCTGATGGTAAGAAGCTTCTTAATTTTTCTTTTGTAGCATCAGTAATTTTAGCCATTTGCATACCGTATTCGCATACAGCATCTGTTGCCATAATTCCAGGACCACCTGAGTTTGTGATAATTGCTACTCTATCGCCTTTTGGGATAGGACAGTTTGCAAATACTTTTGCTGTTGCAAATAAGTTTTTCAAAGAATATTCTCTGATTACACCAGATTGTTGTAATAGAGCATTTGCAGCTTTATCAGCTCCAGCTAAAGATCCAGTGTGAGATGATGCTGCTGATGCACCTGCTGCAGAACGACCTGCTTTTAAAGCTAAAATAGGTTTCTTTTTAGAAATTCTAGATGCTAATTTTCTGAAGTTTGCAGGGTTTTGGATTGATTCCATATAAAGAAGAATTTGTTCAACATCTTCATCGTTTTCCCAATATTCAATAGCTGTTTCAGCGTTAACATCAGCTTGGTTACCGATTGAAATAAATTGAGCAAAACCAAGGTTCAAGTCTTTTAAAATATTTAAAATACCGCCGCCTAAAGCTCCTGATTGTGATACAAAACCGATGTTACCACGTTCTGGAAGTGATTCTGCAAAACATCCGTCCATTCTGATTTCAGGATTTGTATTTACAACACCTAAGCAGTTTGGACCTACGCATCTCATTCCGTATTCTTTTAATTTAGCAACAAGTTCTTTTTCAAGAGCTGCACCTTCAGCACCTGTTTCTTTGAAACCTGCTGTGATTATACAAATACCTTTGATTCCTTTTTCGTGACATTGATCAATTGTTGCAAGAACAAATTTTGCGTTTACTACGATTATTGCCAAATCTACTTCACCAGGAATTTCACCTACTGATGTATATGCTTGCAAACCTTCTATAATTCCACCTTTTGGGTTTACAGGATAAATCTTTCCATTGAATTTGTATTCCTGTAATCTTTTCATGATATCAGAACCAATGGTGTGTTCTTTTGTTGACGCACCAATTACCGCAATTGATTTCGGTTTCATGATTTTGTCTAAAATATTCATTTCTCGTCCTTTCCATGTGCGCACTATTTTAAGCTCTCTGACTTTTTAGTGCTTTATATTATCGTTAACCTAAAAGATCTTCTAACATTTCATAATATTCATCTTCAAATTTGAAATATAATTCTTTTACTTTATTCCAAGCTCGTTTTGGTAAGCTTTGCGGCAATGCTTCAAATTTATCCATTGAATTTTTAGCAGCTTTTTCGTATAAGTCCTTATTTTGATTAATAATAGTTTCTACGTGCGGCTTTAGTGGATTTCCGCAATATTTTGGTTTTTGTGCAATTATACTTACAGTTTTTTGTTCATGGTTTTGTTTAATAAGTAAGTCATAATTTTTATCAGCTACCATTGTTTTTAATGTTTGTGCTGATTTTCTTACCAATTTACTTGGAATTGCGCTTAAGTCATTTACAATTATTACATTGCCTTGAAAATTTTTGTTTTGTTGTGTATTAGAGATGTTTTGTACTTTCATATTTCGTCCTTTCGATATTAATATCCGTTTACAATCCACTCTCTCACTCTAAATTTCGCACCAAGATCTTTTGCTATTTGTTCACATTTTTCAAGATCTAGATGTCTTCCTTTATAGCCTTCCACTACGCTTGCAACGACTGAAATATTCTCATCAGAACATGCTTTTATAAATTTTTTGACTTCTTCATAAGCTTCATCAAATTTTGGTTGAGATAATTCATTGTATTCTTCTTTTGTTGATCCGTTAAGGCTTACTGAAAATTCGTCAATTAATCCTTTTAATTCTGGAACAACATTTCTTTTATATACAAAATTTGCATGTCCGTTTGTATTTATCCTGATTTTTGTATCAGGGTATTTTGTTTTTATATATTTAGCGGTTTCTTTTAGCTCTTCAATTTTCATCATCGGCTCGCCGTATCCGCAAAAAATTACTTCTTTAGAAGGGGTTGTATTATAAATTTTTTCAAACTGCTTGATTACATCTTTTGCTGTTGAATTCTCATCGTCAAGCCATAATTGTTGACCGCATACATCATCTTTATCATTTCTCAAGCAAAATATGCAATTATTAGTGCATCTGTTGGTTAAGTTAATATAAATTTTTCCGTCTAATGTATATACTAAAACGTTTGACATAACTTGCCTTTCCAATGAAATTATGTCATGCACAAAGTTAATTTACAAGTATAAATATTAAAATATAACATGTTAAACATTAAGTACTGGTTTTAGATTTTGTTTCATCATTATATTCTGTTGTGCCTGGGAATTGATCTTTTCCTGTTAGTTTTTTAGTTAGCCAGTATTGCATTTTTGGTATAAGTGTGGATAAGAATAATGATGATATTATAAATCCAGTACCCCAATTAAGAGCATTTTTTGCAAAGTTTGCACGACAAGCTTTGTTAAGAGTATCTTCGGTTATAACTCCGTCTTTTGCACGTTTAATTATATCTTCAATGTAGTTTAGAGTATCAGCTTTAATTCCGTCTAATTCGGCTTGAGCAATAAATTTAAATGGGTTTTTGCGACTGGATTCTTTTACTTTACTAAACGGAATATCATCTCTTGTTGCAATTTCAAACAAGTTATCCAAGAATTTTGGATTGTTAAATTTTCCGCCTTTGAAGATGCTTTCTACTTGTTCTTTAGATAAAAATTTAACGTCTTCGATTGCAGGTTGTAGATCAGACATCTCCTCTGCCAGTTTTGATAATCTTGCATAGTCTTCGCCTTGAGCTACTGTTTTTAATTCTTGTAGGAATGTATCCAAAGTTATTACATTTTTATTTTCTTTTGTGAATTGTTTATTGATATTTTCGCTTAGTTTATATTTTTCATTACCAAAAACTTTATTTCTAAAATCTTCTACTGAAAGTTGTCCGTTATTTTCTTTTAGTAATGTTTTTAATTCATCAGTTGTGTATTTTGCAGAGACCGGATCAAGTCTTGTTTTGTATCCGTCTTCGATTTGGTTAAGCCATCTGTTCATATTTGGCATATTGAACATATAAAAATAAATTGAGGTTATATCTCTGAATAAAATTTCAGTTCTTTCATGTTTATTTCTAGAACTTATTGCACGACCTCCTGCTATACCGACGTCTGTTGACAGTAATTGATATTTAGCATCGTTTTCAAAATGATTGGCAAGAGTTAATAGTGTTTGAGTATTTACTAACCCTTTGAACGTTGGAGCAAATTTCTTTTCGATTGACGATAGAAATTTTTCCATTTGAGGTTGGTAAATATTTGGTTGTTTTTCAGGGTATGCTAATTTTTGAGATTGTTTTTTATTTGCTCTTTTTGCATCCCTATTTTTATAATAATTTGTAATTGCTTGATTTAGTTTTGGAACAACAAGACCTACAAGACAGTTTGCAAGAATAATGCTGCTTGTAACTTTTCCAAATTTGAATGCCGCTATCTTATTTTTAGAGATACTAGTTCGTTTTATGTAGTTTTTAAGTGGGTTGTGTAGAGCATCTTCTCCAACATCAAAGTTTGTTTCTGGCAATTTCAAAATTTTCTTGCCGACAAAATGGTCAATAAGCTTGTTAAAGGCGGGAACTCCAGTAAACCAAAATAGAGCACCAAGAGATTCTTCAGTTACACGTTCTCTTGCTTCATAAAAGCCCCCTCGTTTATGAGCTTGGTATGTTCTTCCACTAATTACAGTACTTTCAAGTAATATTAATGGAGCAAGCCCACGACTAGCCATTCCTTTTACAAAATGTCTTAGGGTATAATTGTTTTTTGATACTATGGGTTCTATAGACATAATATTATTATTTCACAATAATTACATTTTCTACAAAGTTGCTGAAAGTTTTTTTTTGCTAAATATTTTATAATTTTTAATAGTTTGTAACACTGGGGGATTTAAAGTTTTGTTAATTTTTAGTTTATTAGTAACAAGAAATTTTATTTTCATGTTTTTGCTAAAATGAGTATGAAGGTAGTTAATTATGACATTCAGTCGAGTTTCAAACGTTAATTTAGATAAACATTACAGTGGTAATTCTCAAAAAAATTATATTAAAAAAGAGTCTCAAAAACCAGTTTTGTCAAAACAAGAAAAAGCCGATGAATTTGTTGACAAATCTGTAAAAAGGAATGTTTTATTAAGTTCAATGGCGGGAGTAGGGGTAGCTTCTGCGATAATTGCAAAAAAACAAGGATTTTCTTTGAATCCAAAAGTTATATTTTCTCAAAATCCCAAAAATTGGGCTATGTTGAAAATTTTTAACAAGAAAAACCCTGATGCTAAATTGATGGAAATTGAAGAGCCGCAAATACTTGCATTAGCTGGCGGATCAGCTCTTGGCGGACTTGTTGGGGGGGCTGTTTTTGATGATAAAAAATATTTCAAAGGTAAATTGCGAGAGACTGTAAATCAATTATTGGGTAATGTTTTGGTACCTGTAATTTGTGTAAGCGGAGTTTCTCATTTGTATGATAAAAATAAAGAAAAAATCTTGAGCTTTGTTCCGCAAGTTCCTGGATTTAACAATAAAGGAGTAAAATATTTTAATAAAATATTAAAAGCAATACCTTCTGCTGCAATGACTTTAGTGGGATTAGGGGTAGGTATTGTTGGCGGTAATAAGTTATCTAACTTTATAAATGAAAAAATTTATCATAAACATGTTGAGAGAAAAATTAAAAAAACAGATTTTGCTCCGCACGTTGATGATTTAAGTATGGCTATTACGTTGATGGCAGACAAATCTCCAATATCTACAGCAATTACAAGAACTGTACCGGGATTTTTATGTGTGCCTGGGTATCAAATTGGTATTCATAGAGACTAGTTAAAAAATAACTTACGATGCAATTTCTTGAGGCTCTTTTTCCTTAAGCATATTTGCATAATATTCAAGTTTTTTAATCAAAGGTTTGTATCTTTCATGAAGTTCTTGTCTTGTTTTATCTGGGTTTTCACTTTGCATTATTTGCATGTCAAGTTTTGCTTTGACTGCTGTTATTAGAATTTCTGGAATATTCAATGCTGTTGGGCTGTCACTTGAAAGGTTTTCGTAATATTTATCTATAAAATCGGGAGCAATTCTTTCTTTCCAGTTAAGATTGTTATTGGATCCGCCTATATTATAGACGATATTCTGATCAGTTATTCCTAAAATATCTGCAAATGAAACCATTATTTTTTCTTTTGTAAACAGTTCTGCAAATTTAGCTTTTACTAACTCTTTTTCGGATTGGATTTTTTGACTTTCGTTTTGATTAGCGTTGCCTGAAATTTTCTTACAGAACGCTTGGCATTCTTCTGCTCTGGTCGGGTCTTGGTGAAGATATCCTGCAAGATACAAGCTATCCCAAGCATAATTACCTTTTCTCCAACCACCGTCTGCGCTTGGCATGTTCATTGCTGGAATTGTATCATGAGAACCAACTAAGTACCAATTATCGTTGCTTTCTCCTTCAACCCTTGAAAATTCTGTTTGAACAATTTTTGGTAATTTTTGTTCTTGATAGTATATTTTTTTAAAAGTTTCTGGCTCACAGCATAAATTTTCCCAAACCGGATCGTATTTATTAAGTCCGTGTTCTTGTAGTGTCGGTAAAACTATGCGTTCTAAAATTCTAGGGTAATTATTGTAATCATCCAGACGGCTGCCTTCATTGTCTGTAAATGTAGAAATAAAGTTTCCGTAAACTTTACTTTTTATTTGATTGTGGTTTTCATCATATTCTACTGTGTCATTTTTATAGATGAAAGGATCAATCAAACCAAGTGCGTGGTCTATACGAATATTTTCACAATATTCAAGAGCGTGCTCAAGTTTTTCTTTTAAGAATTCTCCACCGACATTCAGTTTATCATATCCTATAAATAATTTGCGAGGAT
The DNA here is from genome assembly GCA_944325615.1 of Candidatus Gastranaerophilales bacterium. Taxonomy (GTDB): domain Bacteria; phylum Cyanobacteriota; class Vampirovibrionia; order Gastranaerophilales; family Gastranaerophilaceae; genus Scatenecus. Next base: position 7,229 of record CALVAU010000223.1, read on the forward strand.
CTAATACAGGAATTCCCCAAGTTTGGTGAGGTCTGTCTCCACCTTCAAATGCGCCGATCGAAAATCCTTCTAAAAATGCGTCTTGGTATCTCCATAAATCCATCTTCGAACAACCGATAAGAAGATCTGAAAAATATTTAAACCCTATTTTTTCTCTAAAATCTTTATTTTCTTGAATTTGTTTACTTACAATAAATTGTTCAAATTGGTATTCTTCTATTGAATCCTTATATTTGTTTTTCAAATAATCATATCGTTTGATTGCTTCTTGATTTCCGTTTCGTTTTTCAAGTATTAAGTTTCTGTCAATCCAGTCCCATTTTTCAAAATTACTAGTTTTATTTAGTGCCGATAAGACTCTATAAATGCCCTCTTCTTCATATTGTTGACCTTTAGTTGTAAGGGGTGTTAGTTTAACATCTTTAAAATCAGTAAATTGGTTATAGAGCATTATAGCATTAGGGTTCCCTTTTGCAAGATTCTTTCGGTAATTCCTATAAGCTTCATTCAAAGCTGTGTAGTATGAGTATTTCGCTTCTTCAAAGTTTGAAAAATCGTAATTTTTATCATCTATAATAACAGGTAATGTTATATTTTCGTATGTTTTTTTGCTTAAAATTCTTCCGTATTTGTCTGATGTTAGAGCTTTTAAATCAATAAATAGCGGATTTTCATTTAAAGCTGAAGAGTTGTATGGTGAATAGTTTTTATCAGCAAGAGCTCCGTTTGGTCCTAATTGATTACCGTTAAATCCGTAAAGTTTTAAGAATGTAATCCATTCTTTTGCACCTTCCCCGTAAGGAGAGCCTATGAAAGTATCTCTGTCTGTTGCCGGAAAAACTGAACCATGGGTAATAGCTATGCGCTCTTTCACTCCTGCAACTTTGAACCCGTTCTCAATAGTTTGGTGCAAATCAGCTTCTTCTTCTTTTCTTGGTCTGCGTTGAAATGAAAATTGTTGATTAGATATTCTGTTTTGTATTATTGGTACGTACATATTTATATAACAACTGTGAAAATTTTTTTTGCTAGATAGTTCCTAAAATTTCTATCCCATAGTGACAACCTATTTCTTCGCGTGTCAGTACTGTTATATTATTAATATAATTTGAAAGCAGCGTAAAGAAAAGGTGTCTTAATTCCATCGGTACAAGAATTTTCGGTTCTGTAATTTCTAATTGTTTAGCTTTTTTTATTATTTTTTGTGCAAGTTTTTCAGCATATTCTCCATCTATTTTGATGATAAAATCTTCATCTTCTTCAAAGCTTGGCATGAATGCTTCGATTGTTTTTTCTGATACTTCAAAAAGACTTATTATTCCGTTTTCGTTTGCATGTTTTGCGCAAATTCTTCTTGCAAGTGCCAGTCTTACTTTTTTCAACAAATCTGATTTTGGGCAATCTTCAGCAAAATCATTCATTTTTTCAAAAATATATGTAATATCTTTTATTGAGACTTGTTCTCTTATAAGACTTGTAAGAATAAATTTCAAATCAGACATTGTGATAAAATCAGGTATCAAATTTTCGACCAAAAATTCATTTTTTTTGCTGACAACATCAATGTATTTTTCAACATCTGAATAATCCATTAATTCATCAACATATTTTATCGCAACATATTCTAAAGCTCTTGCTATGTATTCGGCTCCGGTAATACCTTTTTCCCAAAAATCTTTTGTTTTTGTTTTTTCAATCCATACAACTTTTTCGCCAGTAATAGGATCTGCGTCATAAATTGAATTTTTTATTTTTGAACTAAGATTTAATTCTTTGTCAAAATACATTGTATAATTTGGATATACACAAGCTCTAAAAACATCCAATCCGCGAATTTTTATTGAAAATTCATAAGGATTCAGACTTTCATCATCTTGAAATACAATTTTTGGAATTACATATCCAAGCTCTTCTGTCAACTTTACTCTTGAACGAACTGTTTCAGAAAGAAGAGTTTCTGTTGTATCTTCGTTTTCATTTTCAAGATATTCTATAAGTTCATCACTCAAATTAATTGAAAGTTTTTCTTCATACAATTTTTCGAACATTAAATCAGGTGATGTAGCTTTTGCAAGTTTTGCTTTCAATTCCTCAAGCTCTTTCAAATTTGCTGATATTTTGTCGTTTAATTTTTTTCTGTTAACAGAAGCTGGAGCTTCTTTTTCCAATTCTTTTTTTATTTTAGTAATTTTGTTTTGTTGGTTTTTAATTTTTAATTGGATATCAAGACAATTTTCATAAGCTGATAGTTTAGGGGAGAGCATTTTCTCCATTTGACTTTTGAATGTTGAAATATTTATTACATCAGAAGATGAATTTTCTTCTTCTGTTTTTGTCTCGCACATAAAAATGCAGTTAAATTTAATGCAGTCATCGGTTTCTACTTCGTTCATGCTGTATAATTCCCAACCGTTCATTGACATCTCATTTAGAAGATTTTGCAATTCTTGCATATCATCTCCTGAACAAGTTTTTATTATGTACTGCATTTTTTTATTAAACATTTTCTACTCCTGATTTTTGTCTTTTTCAATTAATATTTTTAGAGCTTCAATGGCAGTTTTTATTGCCATATCTGTATCATGGATTACAGGATTTTCAAGATTTTGTTTTTCTCTTTCTTGGTTTGCAACAGTCAAAAATACTGATCCGACTTTTACACCTAAGGCACTTCCGACAACAAATAATGCCGCAGATTCCATTTCTGAAGCTTTACATCCCAGCCTTTTCCAAGCTTCCCATTTATTTATCAGTTCGTAACTTACTGGAGACTTTTCTGGGCTGTGTTGTCCATAGAAAGAATCTTTGCACTGTACAATGCCGGCATGGTGTGTATGATTCAGATTTTTGCTTGCTTCAATCAAAGCGTTAGTAATTTCAAGATCTGCTACTGCTGGAAATTCTATCGGTGCATATTCTTTAGAAGTTCCTTCCATTCTTACAGCACCTGTTGCAATTACTAAATCCCCGCCTTTTACATTGATGTCAATACCGCCACAGGTTCCGACTCTGATAAATTTTTTAGCACCGATTTTTACAAGTTCTTCAAGTGCTATTGAAGCTGAAGGGCCGCCTATACCGGTTGATGTAACAGTGACTTTTTCACCGTTCAAATAGCCTGTATAAGTTGTATATTCACGTCTGTCAGCCATTAATTGAGCATTATCAAAGTATTCCGCTATTTTTTTACAACGTTTTGGATCTCCCGGCAAAATTACATATTTTCCGACATCTCCTTCTTTTAGTCCTATGTGATATTGTTCACCATTTTGAGAATATTTCATATAAAAATCCTTTCAAAGATTAGTAAGTTCCGCTTTTTAGTTTTTGGATTACTAAATCAGTGATATCAACTCCGCCTACAAAAATTACTCTGATATCAACAATTGCATCAAGTTTTTGTTCTACTAAAACTTGTTTTGCTGCTGCTTGAATTTTATTGTAAACTTGTTCTTCTTTTTGAGTTTTTAACTTTAATAAAGCTTCTTGTTTTGCGCTGAATTCTTTTGCGGTTGCTTCTTCAAAGTTTTGTTTTTTTAGAGGTGTATCTCATGCTTTGTATTGTTTTTCTTTATCTACCATATATTGTTGAAGTTCAAGTCCTTTAGCATCAACTTCTTTTATTGCTGCTTGTGCAAATGGAAAGTTATCTTGAACTTTCGGATAGTTAATATAACCTATGCCACCGGCAATAGCTTGGCTTGATAATCCGCATAAACCCATTATAAGAGCAAGTGCTGCTAAATTTTTTTTCATATATTCCTCCTTATTTATTTTTAGTAAATTAAATCACCTACACCAAATGTAAAGTATCCGCCAGGATTTCCATTTTCTCCCGGATTGGTGAATGGAATACCGTAATCAATTGATAGTGGTCCCATTCCAGGTATATACAATTTCAAACCAACACCGGCTGTAATTGCTTGTAGTGGTCTGTCGTACAATGTGTTTGTAACTGTTGGGTTGAATACTTTACCAGCATCAGCCCACACTGTGAAACGAATATTGTTCAGGAAGTTTACTCTTCTTGCAAGTCTTGTTCTGTCTAAGAACGGAATTGGTGTCGCAAATTCTGCAGATCCCATAATGAACGCATCACCTGTACCTACACCGCTCATTTTGAAACCTCTGATTGTATAAGGACCGCCTAATCTGTACATCATAACTTCAGGCATGTCATCACCATGTATTCTTCCACCGCCTTTTGCTGTGAATGATAATGATGATTTTTTACCAATAGGTATGTAATGCTTGATAGAACCTGTTAATTTACCATGAGTTTTTTCAAATCCGTCAAGACCTATTTCCTCATCAAATCTTAAGCTTGCGATTGTACCTTCTCTTGTTACAGGTCCGCCTTTACGTGAATCGTACACTAAAGCGGGGCTTAATGACATAAACAGTCCGCCGTCCAATTGTTTTGCACGTTCTTCTATTGGAATGTTATATTTTTGATATAGGCTTGCAATTTTATTAAAGTCACCTTCTCTTACATCAATATTTTCAACGCCTAGAGAGAATGTTGATGTTAAGTGTTTAGCTTTTTTGACTCTATGAGCGACTGTTACTTCACCGCCGAATCTTCTTTCTATTGCTAGAGGTACCTGATAACTTCCAAAATCTCTAAAGAATAATTTACTCATTAATGAGGTATCAGCATTGAAGAAATAAGGTTCAAAGAAACTTAATTCAACTTGCATATTCATTCTTCGTTTAATGGAAGCGTCATTTAAAATTACACCAGATCCAACTAATCCGTTAAGTGATACTCTTTGATTTCTGCCTCTGAAGTTGTTATCAGCAATACCTAAAGATCCGAATACACCGGTTACAGTATCAAGACCGCCGCCTATTGAAATATTAGCGGTTCTTTGTTCCTGTACGTTTATTGTGATATCGTAAGCGTCAGGAATATCTGGGCAAGGAGTGATTTCTCTTGTAACATCCTTAAATGCTTGAGATGCATATAATCTTACAATATCTTCTTTCAATAAGTTTTCATTATAGACCATGCCCGGTTCAGATAGAACATTTCTCTCGATTACGAAATCTTTTGTTTTTTCGTTCCCTGCAATAAGAATTCGGTTAATTGTACCTTCTTTCAAACTAATATTAACAGTACCATCAGGATCATCTGTTACTGAGTCGATTCTTGCCAAAATATAACCTTTTGAAGCATAGCATTGTTGAATTTTTGCAATCGCTTCATTTAGTTGAGCAATATTTTGCGGCTTACCTTTCATATCAATTAAATATGAAAGAATTTCTTCAGTTGAAACAACGGTATTTCCTTCTATTGTGAAATCTGTTATAGGTGCATTTTCTTCTAAAATTATTTTAAGTGTAATTGTACCGTCAGGGTTATTGACAGGAATAGCACGCATTTTTTCGCTGAAATATCCGAGTTGGTAGATATTTCTTAAGTCTTCTTGGACAGTATTTCTGTTATATATTTCACCTTTTTTTTGTTTTATTTGAGTCAAAATAACTTCGGGTGAAATAACGTTTGTACCATGAATTTCAATATCTTTGATGTATTTATTGCCTCTTGTTGAAGCTCTAGATACTGCAGGAGTTTCATTCTCATCAGAACTTTCAAAGCTGTAATCATTTTCTTTCGGCCTTTCTAGAGGTCTGAACTGAGGAGCTTGTTCTTGTGAATTTTCTTCCTGAACAGTAGGTTGTTGTGACTGTTGGTTATTTTCTGTATCTTGCTCTAAATTAATTTCAGTTTCTTGAAGCTCTTGTTTTTTTTGTTTGTTTCTATGGAAAAAGTTAAATTTTTTCTTTTCTTTTTTTTCTTTTTTTACTTTAGTAGTTTTTTTGTTTTCAGCAGCAGAAACTTCGGATGTTGAAACTTGTGAATAATCAAAGTTTTCAGCCATTTCGCTTCCCGTTGTGTCCATGGCATTATAATCCCATAAACTGTCTGCTCCCAAGCTTGATAACGGATTTAATGACATTAATGATAATGATATTATTATTGAATATATGATTCTTTTTGATTGCAAGAAATCCGAGTCCTTAAATCTTCTCCATTCTTAAAAATATTATACCATAAACTTATAAAAGTAAAAAATTTAATATTAAGATATGAAACATTTGTTTATATGTCTAAAACTCTTTTATATATCTCGTTTTTGCTTACGTTATATAATTCTGAAAGTATTATTGAAATCTCTTTTGCGCCGAAATTTTTGTTTTTTAATTTTTTTATTTCTTCATCAAAATCTGTTGCATTATTTTCTGTATTGTCTTTAAAAATCATTGCAACAATTTCACCTTTTAAAATATTATTTTTAAAATATTCTATTGTATTTTCTGTTGTGTCTGAAATTATTTCTTCAAATACTTTTGTGAGTTCTCGTCCTACTGAAACTTTTGCATTTGGCCTTGTTTCGTTAATGATTTCAAGTGTATTGATTAAACGATTTGGGCTTTCGTAGAATACTATATTTGTATTTTTGTATTTTGTTATAATATTTTGAATTTGAGATTTTGATTTAGGTAAAAATCCCGCAAAGTAAAAGTCTTCACTGTCCCGTGCATTTTGAGATAAAAAAGTTGCAACAGCGTTTGCGCCTGGAAGAGCTGTAATTTTAAAATCATGTTTACGTAATTCTTCAACTAAAATTGAGCCGGGATCACAAAAAAGTGGAGTCCCTGCGTCTGATACTAGAGCTATTTTTTGTCCGGAGTTTAATATTTCAATAAATTTATTTACCCGTTCTTTTTCATTAAATTTATGATAAGAAATGCATTTTGTATCAATTTCAAAATGATTGAGTAACTTTTGGGTTACGCGCATATCTTCGCAGGCTATTAAATCTACACTTTTTAAAGTCTCTATTGCGCGTAGAGTTATATCTTTTAAGTTGCCTATTGGTGTCGGGACTATATAAAAATCATAATCTTTCATATTTTGATTTTAGCATGAAAAATACTAATTATTTTTATTAAATTCTGATTCCAAATTTTGCTTTGTTGCATCTAAAATTTCGTTGTAATTTATATTCACAGGAGTCGGTTTTGAAGTATTTATTACATCAAGAAATATTTGAGCATTTTTTGGTTTTTTGCCATCCAGAAAATATTTTGAATTTGCCGCATCAATTCTTGCAGGAACTATAAGGCCACTTGATGCAAATTTTTGTAAGCTTTCTTTTGAGGAAAGATATTTTATAAGTTTTATAGCTTCTTGTTTATGCTTAGATTCTGATGATATTGCCCAGCCTGAGGCATCAAGTGGCACAATACTGCCTTTAGTACCTTTTGGAAACGGAGCTATATCCCAGTCAAAGTCCGCAGTTTCTCTGTATTTTGGCACCAGCCATCTTCCTGATAAGTGCATTGCAAGTTTGCCTTGTAAAAACATTTGAGCCATCGTAACGCTTGCTGTTTCGCTGTTTGTGGGGGCCGTATGATATTTGTTTCTTAAATTAGAATAAAACTTTATGCCTCTTTGACTGTTTTCGGAACCCAGAATATTTTCAGACCCGTCATCTGATAAAATTCCGCCACCTTCACTCATCAAATATGGCAGGTAAAAAAGTGGATCTTCCTCAAAACTTATACCAAAAATCTTCTCGTTTTTATCTGTAAGTTCTTGAGTTAGTTTTAGAAAATCTTCAAATGTTGTATTTTTATCAGGATATTTAAGGTTTTTTTCATCAAAAAGAGTTTTGTTATAAAAAATCACAAGATTTGATATATCTCTTGGAATTGCATAGATCTTACCATTATAACTTAATGCTTCTAATGATTTTGGATAAAAATCATTATCAATCAGGTCTGTATTTGTTAAATCTTCTAATTTGCCTGCATTTGCATATATCGGCAGATAAAGATTATTTATAAAAATGACATCAGGTGCAGTGTTGGAAGCAAAAAGCAGGTGAAGTTTTTGAAAATAATTTTGTGGTATATGCATAAAATGGATTTTGATATCCGGATTTTCTTTTTCAAAGTCTTTTAATATCGGATTTAAAATATCAATTTCTGATTTTGATCCCCAGCTGGAGAATTGAATAACGGTTTTAGTTTCTTTTTGGGTGCAGCCGCAAAAAAACGCAATTAAAAATAGTGATAAAAATATTATTTTAATTGCGTTTCTCTTCACTTTTTGTCCTGTCTTTTTCGTACTACAATTCTATTAAAACACCCATTTTGTCATTATTTACTTCAACAAGAGATTTGAATTCTTCAGCTTTAACCATATAAACATTTGGGTTGTCGCGTCTTACTTGAAGAGGTTTTGTGATGTTTCTGTCGAATTTTTTAAGAACGAATACTTCATCTTTAATTCGTCCGATAACAGCAGATTTTCCATCTAATGATACAAGATAAAATCCGCGTTCTTTATCTATGTCAAAGCCTGATTTTACGATTAATCCGCTCAGATAATCAGATTTTGTTTCTTTTTTTGTATTTGCAATCGGATTTGTTGTTTTTATTGTCGGTTTAGGCATTGGAATTGATTTTTCTTTAATTTTTCCAAGGCTGTCTGCAACTGTGCTTGATAGTGAACTTGTAACATTAGATTTGTCGTCATTCATGATATTGAAGTATTCATCTATTGAAATCATTTCGTAATCATTTTTTTCTTCTTTATTTTCAGGTTGAAGGTTTAATAATTTATTGCTTTTTGCAATTAAATCAGAAACACTTAAAGTTGCATTTTTGAAACTTCTTGGATTAGTATGCAGCTGAGAGTAGCCTAAGTTGATATGCTGCATTTCTTTAGGAATTTCAAGATGTACTCGTCTGTGTTTTATTTTTTTGTTTCTATGAGTTTCTTCAAGTGCAATTTTTTCTTCAAAAGCTTTAAATCTTGTAGATTTCTTTATTTCTTTGTGAATATTTTTAGTTTCATCTGCAATATTGTTTGAAGTTGATAATACATCTTCCATTTCTTGAATATCATCTTCAATAACAGTCTTTTCAACGTCAGGAGATGCTTGAAGGATTCTTTCAAGTTTTTCGTTTGTATTTTCTTCTACTGTTGAATCATCTATAAATTCAACTTTAACATTTTCTGTTTGTTTTGCTTGTGTTACAAAGTTGTATTTTGGTGCTTTAAGCAAATCTTGAGGTTTATCACCTGTGACATCCACATACTGTTGATATTTTTCCTGCCAGTTTAAATTTTCATTGTTAATTATATTGTCATAATTTTGGACAGGGGTTGTTTGGTTTCGTTTTGATATATTATCCATAAATGATTTTTTGAGGAGTTGGGAATTTCTTAGTGAGTTTCTGATTAAATTGAATAATCCCAGAATAAATATCAATGGTACCAGAATAATTGCTATTGTAACCGGCATGTTTTTTGGCATCCTTCCTAAAATGTCAATCGGGGCTTTTGTTTTTTGTTCGTTAGCTACAGTTGTAGGTTGTGTATTTTCTTTATTAATAGTACCTTCTTCTTTTATGGTTTTATTTTTTTCTTTTGTAGAAACTTCTTTTTTAACTTCATTTTGGGCAACTTTTTCTACAGCTTTGGTTTCATTTTTTACATGTTTTTCGACTTTAGGTTGCTCAGATTTCTTTAATGAAGTCGGTACTATGTTATTTAATTCTTTTAACGTTTTCTTTTCAACAGCTGTTTCTTTTTTATTAATAGCAGGTTTTGGTTCTGTTTTTGTAATTTGTTTTGTTATGTTATTTTTTGTTGATGCAATTTTTTCAACGACATTTTGGGCTGATACAATATCAGCTGCTGTATGTGTAGGCTGAATTTCAGGTAATTTGAAACTTTTAGTTTCAGCCTTCTGCTCTGCCTTTTGTTCAGTTTTTGCAGGTATTGAAGGCGGAGCTGCTATCGGTTTTGTTTTTTGCTGTGCTATCAAAGCTCGATATTCTCTCTGTTCTTGAGTTACAGGAGCAGCTTTTGCTGTATTTGTTTTGATATCAACCGGACGGTTTGTAATTACGGTTACTTTTGTATAACCGCCTTGTCCGTCATTTACAGCTCTTACATCAACGTCAGTAATAATATCTTTTGCTGATGAAAAATCCGGTTTTGCATTAGGTGCGTTATTTACATTTGGCATTAAAATAACGTATTTATTATCAGATTTTTGTGTAACAACAACATTCTCAGCATAAGGGCTTGATGTATATAGCGTAAACTCAAGTCCGTCAGATGAATTTTTTCTAACGTCAATTTGATTTAGAGTATTGTCTGCAAAAGCTTGATTTCCTGAGAAATTAGTTAAGCTAAGACACAATAGTAAAATAAGACCGAGTCTTTCGGATTTTTTAACCATATTTTTTCCGTTATTTTTACCTACCACTATATATTATATAATACATTGAGATGAAAAAAATTGCTAGTTTCTTAATATTTTGATACTTTTGTGTTAAGATTGTAAACATGAAAAGCGGATTTGTAACAATATTAGGTCGTCCGAATGTCGGTAAATCAACCTTGCTAAATCAAGTTTTAGGGCAAAAAATAGTTATAGCGACTGACAAAGCGCAGACGACAAGAAAAAGAATTAAAGGTATATATACGACAGACAAAGGGCAAATTGTTTTTGTAGATACTCCTGGGGTTCATAAACCTTTGAATAAGCTTGGTGAATTTTTGCTTGATGAAGCTAAGATTGCTATACCTGATGCTGATCTTATATTGTTTTTGGTTGATGGATCAGAACCAGCAGGAAAGGGTGATAAATGGATTGCGCAGAATCTTTTGGAGACAGAAATCCCGATAGTTATTGTGATGAACAAAGTGGATAAAGTTAAAAAGCAGGAAAAAGTTGAAGAAAACTTGCTATCATATAAAATGCTTTTTGATAAAAATATTCCGATAATAAGAATATCAGCTAAAACCGGACGCAATATTGATACTTTAATTACTAATATCTATAAAAAGCTGCCGGATGGTGATTTGCTATATCCTGAAGATGTTGTAACTGAAGAGACAATGAGATCGGTTGCTGAAGAAATTATAAGAGAAAAAATTCTATTGAATACTTCTGATGAAATTCCTCATTCTGTCGCTGTAAAAATTGACCGATATCAGGAAAGCGATGATATAGATAAAATTTATGCAAATATTTATTGCGAAACCAAAAGTCAAAAAGGAATTTTGATTGGTAAAAACGGTTCAATGCTAAAGAAAATAGGATCAGAAGCAAGGCTTGACCTTGAAAAAATAACTGAAAAGAAAGTTTTTTTAGGGCTTGAAGTTAAAGTCGAAAAAGATTGGAGAAAAAAAGAAAGTTCATTGAAAAATTTCGGATATGAACAAGAAAAATAGCAAAAATAAAATTTACAAGTTTTATTTAGATGTGTGTAAATTAATCGAAGGGAAAAATTATGGCAATCAAATTTAACGAATTTTCTATTTCACAAACAAGGCCTGTCGTTAAAGCTGGAGATATTGCTAAAAAACAGGTAGCGAAACTTTTTTATAATAAAACTATGGAAAATATTATGGGACAATCTGACAAAGATTATTTCAAATTAACCCATCCTATAAAAAATGCAAAATCAAATATTGCAAATAAAAGTTTTACAGAAGGATTGAAAAACTTTTTGGAAAACGGATGTATGTTTTAATAAATAAAGAATAATTAATAAAATAAAAAGTTCGTGATGATTAATTACGAACTTTTTTAAATATTAAGCTTGTATCCGCCGCCATAGATGGTTTCTATATATTTTTTACCATCAGAAATTTTATCAAGTTTTGAACGTAAATGTCTGATGTGTACTCTGATTGTTTCTACATCGTCATCAGGTGCGTATCCCCAAATTTCTTTAAGAAGTTTAGATGATGATACCATATTGCCATGATTTTGGAATAAAAGATTAAATATATCAAATTCAATCGGAGTGAGTTTTGCTACTTTATCATTAATTTTTACACTATATACTTCAGGCAGTAACGTGATATCACCTAGGGTAAGCAGTTCTCTTGTTGCAATGCTTTCTGGAATTTGATTTGAACGTTTTAAAAGTGCTCGGACTCTTACTTGTAATTCTTCCATTTCAAAAGGTTTTACCAGATAATCATCCACCCCGATATTAAACCCTTTTACTTTATCATTCAGTTCTGAAAGTGCTGTGAGCATAAGTATTGGCGTGTTTTTTGTCTCTTCATTTTTGCGAATTCTTTGTGCTACAGTGAAACCGTCAGTCTCAGGCATCATGACATCTAATATTACCAAAGATGGCTTTTCCTGTTTACATAATGCAAAACCTTTTGTTCCGTCAAAAGCCTGCACTACTTTATATCCGCACAACTCCAGATTAACTTTTATAAGCTCATTTATAGCTAAATCATCGTCAACTACTAAAATTTTATTGTTCATATAATAATTTTATAATAAAAATGAATTAGATATTTTATTGTTTAATAAAACTTAATATAACTGATAAAAAATATTGCTACTAATAGTGAATTTTTGGGGATGAAAATTTAAAGATTTGTAAAAAAATAAAATTAAAGTGTAAAAAATACAAATTTTTTATTTTTTGTAGTAATATGTTGATTGCAAATTATATTGGATAATTTTGCAGTAAGGTTAGTAAGTATACATTTATACAAAGGAGGCACATGAATTGGCAATAA
>CALVAU010000224.1 GCA_944325615.1 Candidatus Gastranaerophilales bacterium
TGTGTGTCTCAGCTTTAATCCTTTCAAATATCATTTCAGGAGAAGCTTTTAAAAATATGACGGTTGAATTTTCTTTTAAATGTCTTCTGTTATCTGGATTTTCAAAAGCTCCGCCTCCTGCCGAGATAATTTGGAAATCATTTTGTGTGAATTGCTTGATTTTATTGCTCTCAAGTTCTCTAAAATGAGGTTCTCCGTATTTTAGAAAAATCTCGGAAATCTTTTTCCCAGTGCTTTTTTCGATTTCATCGTCAATATCGACAAGCTTAAAGTCAGGTAAAACTTTTGACAGTTCTTTAGCCACCGTCGTCTTACCGCAGCCCATCATTCCGATAAGTGTTACATTCCTCTTCATACAATTATTTTACATTAAATAAATAAAGCTGGTAATTTGTTAAGAAAAATTTCTCATAATTTCTTCGAAATTATCACCGCCATATTTTAGAAGAATTTCATTTAAAAGAACGCATGCAATTCTTGCTTCTGCAACAACTGCGCAAGCTTCTACTGCACAAGTATCAGAACGTTCGAAATGAGCTTCGGTTTCCTGCATATCAGAAGCGTCAACTGTTCTAAGAGGCTTTCTTAGAGTCGGAATCGGTTTCATAGTTGCAAAAATTTGCAAATTCTCGCCGTTTGTCATTCCGCCTTCAATTCCGCCTGCGTTGTTGGTTTCTCTTGTAATTTTTCCGTTTTCTAAAAACATTTCATCATGAAATTCACTGCCTTTGAGTTCTGCTGCGTGTTCTCCATTGCCTATCTCGACAGCTTTTATTGCAGGAATACTCATAACTGCTTGTGCAATTCGTCCGTCAAGCATTCTATCCCAATGAACGTAAGAACCAAGTCCTATCGGCATATTCTCATAAATTACGACAAATCTTCCGCCTAGAGTATCGCCTTCTGCTTTTGCTCTATCAATTTCTGCGTGAAACTCTTCTTGGTTGGTTTTAGTTCCGATTTGTAAAACTCTTGAATAACCTCTAATATTAAATTGTTCAAGTATTTGTTTTGCAATAGCACCAACTGCTGTTTCAATCGCTGTTTTTCGTGCGCTTGAGCGTTCAAGTACGTTTCTTAAATCTTCATGGTTATACTTGATTGAGCCTGCAAAATCTGCGTGTCCGGGGCGGTATTTGGTAAAAGATTTTTCGTCATTTTCATCACTTTTGTGAATGCTCATAATCTTTTCCCAGTTTTCAAAATCTTTATTATAGATTACCAAAGTAACAGGCGCTCCGGTTGTTTTGCCAAACCTTATGCCTGATGTGATTTCGACGGTATCGGATTCGATTTTCATTCTGCCGCCTCGTCCATATCCGCCTTGACGTCTTTTCAGCTCTTGATTTATAAAATCAGGGTTTATTTCAAACCCTGATGGTAAGCCTTCTATTATAGCGGTAAGACATTTGCCATGACTTTCTCCGCTTGTTAAAAATCTGAATTTTTCATACATATTCTTTTTTCCTGATTGGATTATTTATTTGCGTATTTTAAGAAGATTTGTTGTTTTGTCTGCATCATTTCTTCTGTAATTTGCCATTTTCCGTTAGGTTGTTTTTTTACAATCATGTAAGTTTTTAGTTTATAAGATTCGCCTGATGGCTGGCGAAGTGAGCTTACTTTATAACCGTCGCCTGCTTTTGCAACTGTTATATCAGAATAGTTGTTTTTATAATTTCTTAGTTTAGCACCTGCTTGACCAAGTTTCATTTGTTTTATGTAAGTTGCAGTATCTGTTTTTACATCAACAAGGCTTCCGTCTGGTTTTATTACTTGTCTTATAATTTTTGCATTTGGTGAATACATTTGCTCAATTGTCGGGCTGTAGTTATTTGCTGCATTTACATAGCTTTGGAAAAATGCTTTTGCATCAGCTGCATCATCTGCAAACGCTTTTATGCCTGTTGTCAAAAATAATCCGAATAATAAAATTAAAGATAAAAATTTTTTCATTATTTTACTCCTGTTTCCTACAAGAATTAAACGATTTTAATTCACAAAAAGTTCATTCCTATATAGCTGTATAATATCATAAAAATTGATATTATACATTAAGCGGGAGAAGATATATTTTTTCCTTATAAATGCTAATTATTTTTTAAACGTAATGGTATTGTTTTCAAAGCTTACTATAATTTTATCGCCTTTAGAAAATTCATTTTCAAGAATTTTCATAGACAGCGGAATTTCAAGGTAATTTCTGATTACTCTGCGTAGAGGTCTTGCTCCATACAACGGTTCATAGCCTTCATCAGCAAGGAATTTTTTTGCATCATCATTAATATTCAGTTCCATATCCTGTGCTGCAAGTCGTTTTTTCAATGAAGCTGTTTGAATATCTACTATTTGAGCCAATTCATCATGAGTCAATGCTTTGAACATTATGATTTCATCAATTCTGTTAATAAATTCGGGTTTGAATTTTTCTTTCAAAGCTTTATGCAAACCTTCTTGTTTGTCTTGTTCATTGAGGTTTTCATTTAGGATAATATCGCTTCCTAGATTACTTGTCATTATGATTACGGTGTTTTTAAAGTCAATAAGTCTGCCTTGTCCGTCTGTAAGACGTCCGTCATCAAACATTTGGAGCATTATATTGAAAACATCCGGATGAGCTTTTTCAACTTCATCAAAAAGTACAACAGAATAAGGTTTTCTTCTGACTGCTTCGGTGAGTTGTCCGCCTTCTTCATATCCGACAAATCCTGCTGTTGCACCCGTCAAACGTGAAAGGTTATGTTTTTCCATAAATTCGCTCATATCAATTCTTATAAGAGCATCTTCATCATTAAACAGAATTTCTGCTAATGTCTTTGCAAGTTCTGTTTTGCCGACACCAGTCGGGCCTAAGAATAAAAATGTACCAATCGGACGTTTAGGATCTTTCAAACCTGAGCGTGCAAGTCTGATTGCATTCGAGATCTTTTTTACAGCTTCATCTTGACCGATTACCCTTTTGTGCATAACATCTTCCATTCCGATAAGTTTTTTGCTTTCATCTTCCTGAAGCCTGTTTACCGGAATTCCTGTCCATTTTGCAACAATCGCAGCGATATCATCACCGTCTATTTGTTCTTTTAAAAGACATTTTTTATTTGCGTGGGTGTATGCTTTCAATTTTTCTTGCATATCAAGCATTTGGGAATATTTTGCCTCTAAAGCCGCACTCATTGTAGGATTTTTCTTGAATTGTTCTATTTGATGTTTGAGAGTCTCTATATTCCTTTTTACGGCAGCACTTGATTCGATTACTTTCTTTTCTTTCAGCCATTGTTCTTTTAGTTTGGCAATTTTTTCATTCAAATCATTAATTTTCTTATTAATTTTTTCCAATTTTTTCTCGGTGTCAGCTGAAGCTTCTTTTTCTAAAGCTTTTCTGTTCATTTCAAGCTGAATTTTTTCTCTTATGAAAATATCGATTTCCTCAGGCATGGTGTCAATTTCTATTCTCAATGCCGAAGCTGCTTCATCAATCAAGTCGATTGCCTTATCAGGAAGACATCTGTCTGAGATGTATCTATCTGAAAGAGTTACTGCTGCAACGATTGCACTGTCTTTAATTTCTATACAGTGGAAACCTTCATATTTTTCTTTTAGACCTCTTAAAATGCTTATAGTAGTTTCAATTGACGGTTCATCAGCAATTACCGGTTGGAAACGTCTTTCAAGGGCCTTGTCTTTTTCAATGTAGGTTCTATATTCATCAATTGTAGTTGCACCAAGAATTCGGATGCTTCCTCTTGCAAGCATTGGTTTTAAAAGGTTTCCAGCATCAGCGGAGCCATCTGCTGAGCCTGTGCCCATAATTGTATGAATTTCATCAATGAAAAGCATTATATCATCACTTTTGTCTTCGACTGCTTTCAAAACCGTTTTGAATCTTTCTTCAAATTGTCCTCTGTATGATGCTCCTGCAAGAAGTGCACCTAAATCTAGTGCAAAAATCTTATCATTTTTCAAGCTTTCGGGAACATCTCCTGAGACAATTCTTTGTGCTAATCCTTCAATAATTGCGGTTTTACCGACACCGGGTTCTCCTATGATTACGGGATTATTTTTTGAACGCCTGTTCAAAATCTGTATTGTGCGGCGAATTTCGTCATCTCTGCCAATTACTGGATCAAGTTTATTCTCTTTTGCAAGTTCGGTTAAATCTATTGTATATTTTTTTAAAGCTTCTTCAGGAGTTTCTTTTTGATTTTGTGAGGGAGTTTCGTTATTTTCCATATTCTTCTTTCCTTCATCATCTTTCATTATGATTGCTTTATCAGCACCATGTTTTCTTGTCTCGTTTCCGTTTTCGTCAATGCTTATAATATTTTTCACTTCTTCAAGCATTTTTTCGTACAAAACATATTTATTTACTCTGTTTTCTGCAAAGAACAAGTCCATTTCAGGGTTGTTTATTTTAAAAAGTGCCAAAAACAAATGTTCAATATCTACCTCTTCATCGCACAAATCCCTTGCTTCACGTTCAGCTATTTTTGTCAGATTGATTACGCCTGAAGAAAATTTAATCGGCTCAAATTGACCGCGTGGGAAATAAGGAAATTTTTTGACATATTTATTAAATCTGTCTTTGAAATCTCCGCCAAGTCCTACTCTATCAAGAAGTATTACGGGTAAATCATTTTGATCTAAAAAAAGTGCAAGCATAATATGCTGTACTTCAAGTTCCCGATAATTCCTTGATACTACAAAGGATTTTGCTGATTTAAAAATTGCTTGTACGTGTTCTGAAAGAAGCATTTATTTTTCCTCTTTTATAATTATATAGATTTATAAGAATCTGCAATCATTCAAAAACGGTAGATTAAAAAATAGTTTTTCTTGCAGTTCTGTATTTTCTCAATATAATAAAATTATGAAACACAGAGAAAACGTACGAAATTTTTGTATAATAGCCCACATTGACCATGGAAAATCAACACTTGCCGATAGATTACTCGAATTTACCGGTACTGTTGCGCAGCGTGATATGCAGGATCAAATTCTTGACAGTATGGACATTGAGCGTGAACGTGGAATTACGATCAAACTCAACGCTGCAAGAATGAATTATAAAGCAAAAGACGGTAAGGATTATATTTTGAACTTGATCGATACTCCTGGGCACGTAGATTTTTCTTACGAAGTTTCACGATCTCTCGCTGCTTGTGAGGGTGCTTTGCTTATAGTTGATGCAACTCAAGGTGTAGAGGCGCAAACTCTTGCTAATGTATATCTTGCAATTGAGCAAAACCTTGAAATAATTCCTGTAATCAATAAAATTGATCTGCCTTCTGCAGATGTTGAAAGAGTTAAGGCAGAAATCGAAGAAGTTTTAGGTATTGACGCTTCTTATGCAATTCCTGTAAGTGCTAAAGCAGGTATTGGAATTGAAGATGTCTTAGAAGCTGTTGTGGATTTAATTCCGCCTCCTGCTGATACTTCTGAAAAGCCTCTTAGAGCTTTGGTTTTTGACAGTGCTTATGACCAGTATCTCGGAACATTGTGTTTCTTTAAAATTATGGATGGCAAAATGAGGCTTGGTGATAAAGTCAAGTTTATGGCATCAGGTAAAGAATATGAAATTGTAGAATTAGGATATCTTACTCCGACAAGAGTTTAGGTAGATGAGCTTGTTTGCGGTGATGTTGGATATTTTGCAGGATCTATCAAAGAATTGACAAGGTTTGTAGGAGATACTATCACAACTGTTGAAAATCCTGCAAAGGAGCCATTACCAGGATATAAAGAAGCTCTTCCGATGGTATTTTCTGGCATGTATCCTGTTGATAATGATGATTATCACGATTTAAAGGAAGCTTTAGAAAAATTAAAACTGAATGACAGCAGTATTACATTTGAGCCTGAAACATCCAGTGCCTTGGGCTTTGGTTTCCGTTGCGGATTTCTTGGAATGCTGCACATGGAAATTGCTCAGGAAAGACTTGAAAGAGAATACAATCTTGCACTTGTAACAACAGCTCCGTCAGTTGTGTATCACGTATATAAAACAAACGGCGAAATGGTTGAAATCGATAACCCAGCAAATCTTCCGCCAGCTCAATACAGAGATTATATTGAAGAACCTTATGTAAGAGTTCAAATAATTACTCCTAATGATTATGTCGGAACGTTGATGGAATTATCTCAATCAAAACGCGGTATTTTTATTAATATGCACTACATAGACAAAATTCGTGCAAGTCTTGAGTATCAAATACCTTTGAGCGAAGTGATCACAGATTTTTACGATCAGCTAAAATCAAGATCAAAAGGTTATGCAAGTATGGATTACGAATTTTGTGATTACAAACGTTCCAAACTCGTAAAATTGGATATTCTTCTTGCAAATGAAGTGGTTGATGCGTTATCAGTAATTTGTCATGAAGACAGTGCATATTACATCGGACAAAAGTTAACTGCTAAATTAAAAGAAATTATTCCAAGACAGCTTTTTGAAGTGCCGATTCAGGCAGCAGTCGGCGGCAGAGTAATTGCCAGAACCAACATCAAAGCGATGCGCAAAAACGTTCTTGATAAATGTTATGGCGGCGATATTTCACGTAAACGTAAACTTTTGGAAAAACAAAAGAAAGGTAAAAAACGTATGAAATCAGTAGGCCGTGTTGAAGTTCCGCAAGAGGCTTTCATGGCAGTATTGAGTCTTGATGAGGATTAATCTAAAAATCCTCTTTTAACTGCGTCTCTTGTTACTTCTACTCTTGATTTTACGTTAAATTTTCTGATAATAGAGCTTACATGTGCTTTTACGGTAGATATAGAAATAGATAATGTTTCTGCGATTTGTGGATTTGAATATCCCGCTATCATAAATTTTAAAACTTCACGTTCTCTGTCTGTAAGGTGAATTCTATCCTTATCATTCCCGCCCTTAAGCATCACTCTCTCCTTATTTTGCATTGATATGTTTTATACTAGCAAAACATAATCAAATTCATATTAGTCATAAGTCTAATATTTCCGCAATTTGTGCAGAATTGGGGTTTTGGCGGTAATCGCGATTGGAAATTATTTAACAAATGTTACAGAATATTAAGAATATATAAAAAAGACGCAATTTGTATATAAAAAAATACTTTATATATTCAAGAGATGAAAATTATTAATAGGAATGAGTATAAAAATATGTAAACATTTGTAACGAGAATGGATAATTTCTTAAAGATAATTAAAAACATTACCGATTAAGAGTATGTGAGTAATTAAGAAAAAGAAAAAGAAAAGGAGAACGAAATGAAAGGTATCTACGGTGATTATGGAAAATTTAACAACAACATTTATCATTCAAACGGTAAAAAAGATGTTGAAACTAAAAATGTAGAAAAGAAAACTAATGAACCTATTGATTTTAAAAAGGCTGATCAAGGCAAAGAATTAGGTTTTGATGCTTTAAATACAAGCAGTTCAATTTATGGTAAAGCACTTTCATTATCAGGAAATTTTGTAATTGACAATGCTTTTACAAAAGGACTTTCTAAGAAAGAACAAGCTGCTTTAGAAAAAGAATTGAATACCCCAGGAGTTGCTGGTCGTGTTGGTAAATCAGCAGAAAATATCTTTGCAGCTCTAGAAGGTATTGACGAGTTTGCATAAAAAGAAACTTTCAAAAAGTTTCAAAAATCCCATTAGATATATCATCTAGATAGGATTACGTTCTCTTAGATTTTTCTATAAAACTACTTATAAAGGTACATTTACTCACAAAATTTTAGGCACTTTGCAAAAAGTGCCTTTTGTTTTGCGTGATAATGAAAAACAACTTTTCAAAAATGGAAAACTAATATATAATAAAAGAGTAGAGAAAAAGTAGAAGGAGCTGGAAATGCAGACTATGATTGAAAAATGGGGGGGGGGGGACACACGAGAAAAAAGTCCTCAAAGGGAAATTTTTAGGATTTACATTAGAATTATTTGGGTTCAAAAAGCCTATTTTATCCTGTCATCCTGAGGACAAAGCCCGAAGGATCTCAAAAAAGAACAGGCAGGAGATTCGTCGCTTCGTTCAGAATGATACCTTTTGTAGTCGATTGAGCGGAACTCGAGGAAGTAAAAAAGAGATGCTGAAACGAGTTGCATCTGACAGTAAGAGTAGTGTCATCCTGAATTTATTTCAGGATCAAATAAGAAAGAGTAAGAAGTGTCATATTGACCTGCCAAAACAAGAGGGGATTCTTCGCCAAGAGGGGAGACAGTCTCTATCTTGCACAAACCATGCTCAGAATGACATGGCATTTAAAATAGAGACAAACTTCTGTCATCCTGAGGATGAAATCCGAAGGATCTCTAAAAATGACACACAAGCGACTCTTCACTTCGCTCAGAATGACAAAAAGTGCGCATTTACACTGGCAGAAGTCTTGATAACTTTAGGTGTAATTGGAATTGTTGCAGCGATGACCTTGCCGACAGTGATAAATAATAAACGTAATAAAGAGCTTGAGACGGCTTTTAAAAGAAGTTATACAGTAATAAGTCAGGCATTAAATATGTATCAGGCTGAGACAGGTGAAAGGTTAACCTCAGAAGATTTAGGAGTAAGGGAACTAAAACCGATATTGATGAAATATATGAATGTTCTTGCAGATTGTGGATATGGTGCTTATCAACAAAGTAAGTCTTGTATTCCGAATTATGGAACGTCAGATGATAGAAATTCTGATGTGTATAAAAATTTTATGGGTAATAATGTATTTAATATAAATTTATTTGATGATGGGCAATTTGTACTAAATGATGGAAGTCTTATATTGTTAGAAAATGCTACATCGCCAAGACTTTATATTTCAGTGGATGTAAATGGTTATTTGAAAAATCCCAACAGATTAGGTCATGATCTTTTTATGTTCCAAATAGATAACAAAGGTAATCTACTCCCTATGGGTACAGAGGGAACTGCTTATTACAGCGCAAATGATGCATATTGTTCTCCAACAACCACAAGTAGTATGAATGGAGCCGGCTGTACAATAAAAGCGTTGTCTGAAAGAGATTATTTTAAAAATCTGCCCAAGTAATTTATGCTCTCGGGTGAGCTTCGTTATAGACTTCTTTCAAGTGCTGAGTGGACACGTGAGTATAAATCTGTGTATTAGAAATGCTTGCGTGTCCCAAAAGTTCTTGTACAACCCTTAAATCTGCACCATTTTCAATCAAATGAGTCGCAAAACTGTGACGGAAAACGTGCGGAGTTACTTTTTTCGGTAATGCAATTTTTTCTACAATGTCGTTTATTACATTTCTTATGGTTTTGGTCTGCAATCGATATCCGGTGTTGTTGATAAACACTGGAGAGCTTTCAGTTGCTTCTTCAAGCGGAAACCCTTTTGGGATTAGAGGTCGAGCTGTTTCAATATATCTTTCCAAATATGACTTTGCACGGTCTGTAACAAGGATAATGCGTTCTTTTGCGCCTTTTCCGAATACTCTTATTTCGTTGTTTTCTAAATTCAGATCTCCAAAATTGAGTCCGCTCAATTCTGATACACGCATTCCTGTCGCCCACAAAAGTTCTAGGATTGCTCTATTTCTATAACCTGATGGAGTGTCGATTTTTACGTTGTTCAAAATACTTTCAACTTCCTCAGGTGTCAAAAATTTTGGCAAAGATTTGGGGCGTTTCGGAGCTGTCAAATTCATTGCAGGATTTGAGTCAACTTTTCTTTCTCGATACAAATATTTATAAAACGTTCTTATTGATGCAATTTTTCTTGCAATTGTATTTTTTTTGTAATTAAATCTTTGTATAAAATGTAAGTACTCTCTCACTTTAGAAAAATTCACATCTTCACAGGACTGCTCTCCCATCCATATCAAAAAGCCTAAAACATCTGAGCAGTAGGCTTTTGCAGTATGTTGAGAAAAGTTTTTTTCAACAATTATATAAGATTTAAAGTCCTCTAAATCCTGTTTTGAAACTGAATTTAAACCCATCGTTTACCTTATTGCTTTTTTCTTTTTTATTTTATACAATAAGATTAAAAGTTTTAGAATAGTTAAAGTGAGATTGAAATCAAAAAGTTAAAACGTAAAGCAGGAGAAAAGATGAATTGTAAAAAAGTATTAATTGCTTCAATGATTTTCGCAAATATTTTATGTGCATCCAACGCTTACGCTGCTCAAGAACTTCAAGCTCAAGTAGCGAAAGCTCAGAAGAATTATACAAATATTGAAAAATTAATTGAATACAACCATTATGAAGAAGCTGATGAAAAAATCAGAGAAATGTTGAACAAAAAGCCAAATGATATAGAATTATTGGCATTGAGATGTATTTCACGTGCAAAACAGCACAAATTGGCACCTGCGCAAGAAGAACTTGACAGACTGCTTGCAAAGTACCCTAACAATGCACAGTTGCATTATGCTCAAGGTATAGTTTATTTGATGAGAACGACTTCATCAGATGTTACATACATTAGAGATACAAGAAATTTAATTGAAGGTGCTATAAAAGAATTTGTAGCTGCAGTAAATGCTGACAGCAACTATTATCAAGCTTACAATGCAATGGGTGTAGCAACATTAAGACTCGGCAACAGAAGTGATGCAAGAGAATTATTTAAAGTTGCAATGCAAATCAACCCTCAATATGCAACAGCTTATGATAATATGGGAAATTTGGAATTAATAGAAGGAAATCTTACAGAAGCAGAACAATACTTTAACAAATCTCTAAAACTTAACTCACATAACCCTACAACAATGTATCATTTAGGACAAGTTGCAGTTCGTCAACGCGATTTCAATAAAGCTTTAACTTGGTTGAACCACTCAATTCACATGCATCCGATGTCATCTCCTGCTTTGACATTGCAAGGTGAATGCTATTTAATTCAAGGCAACCAAGCAGCAGCAATCAATTCGTTCAAAAAAGCGATTACTGTAAAACCTGAAAACTCACGTCCTTATGTAAATCTTGCAAATATTTACGAAAGACGTGCTGATGAAGAGTTTGCAATGGAACAGCTAAAGACTGTATTGACAATCAATCCGAATTATACAGACGGTATTATGAGAGTTGCTGATATGTCATTGCATACAAGAAAGTATGAACAAGCTCTTGATTACTATACAAGACTTTTAGACGACAGCCAATATGGCGAAAGAGCAATTATCGGACTTGCAAATACATATTATGAAATGTCAAAAGATCGTGCAGATAGCGATAGTATGACAACAAATAAAGAATTATATCTTGCTTATGATTATATAAACAAAGCAATTGAAAGAACACCGGATGATTTGGAATTGCATTTGGCTAAAATCAAACTTGCAAAATTAACTCATCAGTTGCCGATGTCAAAAGAAAGTTTGAATTACATTGTACAAGCAGCATCAAACAGCTTGATGGACAGCGTAATTAAAGGTGAAGCATACCTAGCTCTAGGTAGAGAAAAAGATGCTGTATATACTTTTGAAAATGCTGTAAACTTTGCAGATGAAGTTGATGATCAATTGTATTTGGCAGAAATTCTAGTTCACAATAAACAATTCAGAACAGCTCGTTTGGCATTGAAAAAAGCGCTTATGCAAGATCCTAACAACGTAATTGCTAAAAACGGACTTGCATATATCGATCTTTGCGAAACTAAGTCAAATGAATTCTTGGATGTTGCACAAAGACAATTTGCTGAAAAGAATTACGCATCAGCAATCGAATATTGTAACCGTGCAATAGATTTCTATCATAACAGCGGTCCGATTGCTAAGTTGAAAGCAATGTCTTATGAGGCAGAAGGCAACTATCAGGGAGCAGTCAAATATTATAATCAATATCTGACATATACTCCAAATGCTCCTGATAGAGAAACAATTATGAAAAAGTTAGCTAAGTATCAAACTAAAATGTAATAAATTTTAAAACGAGTTTCGTAAAAGGTTGCGAAACTCGTTTCATTATTATATATTTTATTTATCAAGGGATGTGTGAATTTTACCCTTTTTATCTGGAAGTATTATGGCGCAGAAATTTGATATAAGAAAGTCATTTGAAATATTTTTACGTGAGCCTTTAAGTATATTGAAAGTAGGCTTGTTCCAAATCGTGCATTTGGAATCAAATATATTTAATGAAAAATCTGTCAATGTTGATTTTTTGGATGACAAAACTCAGATTACGGTTGTAAATAACGAGCGTATGTATAATTTGTTCCAAACCGTTTTGTTCAAAAGACGCCTTAAAGAACAGCAGGAAAAAGCTCTATCAACAAAGTAGTGTTTCAGTAAAGGATTAATTGAAAGGAAAGTAATGAAGTTTTTGCAAGCTCAATTTATAAAAAGTGCTGAAATGCTAAGTCAATGCCCAGAGACAGATTTGGCGGAATATCCGCTTTTAGGACGTTCAAATGTCGGCAAAAGCTCTTTCATAAACGGGATCGCAAATCATAAAAAACTTGCCAAAACTTCAAATACTCCGGGAAAGACTAGATTGATAAACTTTTTTAATTTTTCTAATGAATTTATGATAGCGGATTTGCCAGGGTATGGTTATGCAAAAGTTTCAAAAGAAGCGCAAAATCGCTGGCAAAAATATTTGGAAGAATATTTGCTGAATCGGAAACAAATAAAATCCTTAATTCAATTGATAGATGCGCGTCATGATGTGCAAAAAAACGATTTACAAATGCGTGAATGGGTAAAAGTTTACAATTTGCCACTGGTTACAATATTGACTAAAATGGATTATGTACCGAAATCCAAAGCTTTAAATGTAGTAAAAAAAGTTGAAAAAGAATTGGGTGGGTTAGTAATGCCGTTTAGTGCTGTTGATAATAGGTATAATGAAGAGATTTTGAATTTTTTAATTAACAATAAATAAGAAGGAGCTGGAAATGCAGACTATGATTGAAATTTTAGGGGGGGGGGCACCCGAAAATAACGCTCCTGAGAGGTTTTTAAAGAAAAATAACGGATTTGCATTAGAATTATTGAGATTTAGAGGACCTATTTTATCCTGTCATCCTGATGGCAGAGCCCGAAGGATCTCGAAAGAGAACAGGCATGAGATTCTTCGCCAAGAGGGGAGACAGTTTTTATCTTGCACAAACCATGCTCAGAATGACATGACATTTAAAATAGAGACAAACTTCTGTCATCCTGAGGATGAAATCCGAAGGATCTCAAAAGAGAAAGAGCAAAAGACGTTTCACTTTGCTCAGAATGACAAAAAGTGCGCATTTACATTAGCTGAAGTTCTGATAACTTTAGGTGTAATCGGAATTGTCGCAGCCATGACATTGCCTACAGTGATAAATAATAAAAGGAATAAAGAGCTTGAGACGGCTTTTAAAAGAAGTTATACCGTAATAAGTCAGGCATTAAATATGTATCAGGCTGAGACAGGTGAAAGGTTAACTTCAGAAGATTTAGGATTCCACGAATTAAAACCGATATTGATGAAATATATGAATGTTATTGATGATTGCGGATGGGGTACAGAATCAAATGGTTCATCTTGTATCCCCAATTATCAAGACCCTGAAAAAAATTCTAAAATCTATAAAAATCTTAAAGGTAATAATACAATTAACTTAAATTTATTTGATGATGGGCAATTCGTATTAAATGATGGAAGTTTAATTTTAGTAGAAAACAGTGGTTCAATTGTTAATGATCAAAAGCGTGTTTTCATCTCGGTTGATGTAAATGGATACAATAAAAACCCCAACAGATTAGGACAAGATTTGTTTATGTTTCAGATTGATAAGAAAGGCAATTTGCTTCCTATGGGTGCTAATGGGACAATTTATTACAGTGCAAATGATGCATATTGCTATGTTCCATCTACAAGTGGTATGAGTGGTGCCAGTTGTACAATAAAAGCATTGTCTGAAAGAGATTATT
This sequence comes from Candidatus Gastranaerophilales bacterium, assembly GCA_944325615.1. Lineage (GTDB taxonomy): Bacteria > Cyanobacteriota > Vampirovibrionia > Gastranaerophilales > Gastranaerophilaceae > Scatenecus. Next base: position 13,855 of record CALVAU010000224.1, read on the forward strand.
TTAAAAATCTGCCTAAATAATTTTAGTGTTAAGATGTTTTAAAAGTTGCAAAAATTAATAGTTAAACCCTCCCATAAATTTAATTAAGGGAGGGTTTATAAAATATGTTTTTTAATTTAATTATTTTTTGCTTTTATCTGCTAATTCACTGTCCATTCTCAAAAATACCGGTTTAATATCTTCTTTTGAAATTAATTTACCGATTTTTAAGTTTTTAGAAGTCAACTTATCAAGATTTGCAGATTTCAAATCAAATGACAATTGAGAAGCCATTCTTTGAGCGATATTCGGACAATACGGATAAATAAGTGCTGATACAATGCACATAATTTCTAAAACGGTTGTCAAAACTTGTCCGCATTCTGTCATTTTTTCTTCTTTTGCTAATGTCCAAGGTTCATTGTCAGTTACATATTTGTTTGTCATATCCACAAGCTGGATAATTTCGTTGCCTGCTTCTGCAATTTCAAAATTATCAAAATGGCTTTTTACAAGATCAATTTTATTTTTTGCAGCTTGCAAAAGACTTCTTGAGCCTGCAACGAGTTCATTTTCGTTCACGTCAAATTCAGCCTTAATTTCGCCGTCAAAGTATTTTACAAGCATTGAAAGCGTTCTGTTCAAAAGGTTGCCCATAGAGTTTGCAAGATGAGCATTAACTTTTTCTTTGAAATCATCATCAGAATAGTTGC
>CALVAU010000225.1 GCA_944325615.1 Candidatus Gastranaerophilales bacterium
AATTTTAAAAAAACGCTGTCAGTCAGCGGGAGTAAAAACTTATACAGCACATGAATTTAGGCACTTAGGAATTTCATCTGCATTGAGTTACGTTCGAACGGGTTTGCAATTGAAAGCATTAAGTCAGAGCGTCGGTCATGAGTTAATAATGACCATTTTACAACAATATGCAAATATGACACCTGAGGTATATCTTGATATATTAGCAAATTTAATACCAGATGATAAGGGAATGTCTCTAAAGCTGAGCGAATATTCTACATCAGATTTACTTAAAGAGTTGCAACGTCGAGACAAGAGCATGCCAGTGTTTTAAAAAATGTAACCTATAACTTTAAGAAGTAATATTCAAATAAATTTCTTGCTACTCAGGTAGTTATATTGGCTAAAATATAGGACTATGCAAGATTAGGTTTGCATGGTAGAATTTAGAAAAATGACGAGGCATAATGAATCCTGAAGAAAAGGCAAGAATTAGAATAGATGAAGAATTAACTCAAGCGGGCTGGGTAATTCAAGATAGAAAAGATTTTAACAGGAATGCTTCATTAGGCGTTGCTGTTAGAGAATTTTTAATGCAGGATAACACAGAGGCTGATTATTTACTTTTTGTTGAGGGTAAAGCCTGTGGTGTAATTGAAGCAAAAAAAGCAGGTCTTTCGTTGAGTGGAGTAGAAACTCAATCAAAAGGTTACGCTTGCCATCTTCCTGAAAAAACTCGTTCTTGGCAAATGCCCTTGCCGTTTATTTATGAAACAAATTCTGAAGAAATCTATTTCACAGATGCAAGAGATATTGATGCTTGTTCTCGTAGGATTTTTAATTTTCATAGACCTGAAACCTTACTTGAATTGTTGAATCAGTCCTCTACCTTAAGAAACAATCTAAAAAACATGCCAGAGCTGAATACAGCAGGTTTGAGAGATTGTCAAGTTGAAGCTATTGAGGGGTTAGAACAGTCATTAGCCAATAATCAAAAACGTTCTTTAATTCACATGGCAACAGGTGCAGGAAAAACATTTACTGCTTGTAATTTTGTTTACCGCCTGTTGAAGTTTGCAAAAGCCAAAAGGGTATTATTTTTGGTCGATAGAAACAATTTAGGTAAACAAACTAAAAAAGAATTTGATAACTTTCTTTTGCAGGATGAGAATAGAAAATTTACGGAAGTATATATTGCACAGCAGTTGCAACATAACAAAATCGATAAAGATGCGAAAGTAGTTATAACAACTATTCAAAGACTTTATTCAATGTTATGCGGTGAAGAAGATTATGATGAAACAAATGAAGAAGTTTCAGCATATGAAATAGGTTCACTTGGTAAACCAAAAGAAGTAAACTATAATCCGCAAATACCGCCTGAATTCTTTGATTTTGTAATTGTAGATGAATGCCACAGGAGTATTTATGGTGATTGGCAACAAGTTCTTCAATATTTTGATGCGTTTACAATTGGTCTAACAGCAACGCCTTCGGTATATACTCTGGGTTATTTTAATAAAAATGTTGTTTCAGAATATCCTCTAGAGCGTTCAATTATAGACAAAGTCAATGTAGATTGTGAAATCTTTAGAATAAAAACCAAAATCGGAGAATATGGAAGCAAAGTTGAAGCAGGTTTTACTGTTCCTGTAAGAGATAAAAAGACAAGAAAAACTATATATGAACAACTGACAGATGATATTGTTTACGACAAAAATACATTAGATAGGTCAGTTCTAGCTCCAAATCAAATAAGAACAGTTATGGAAACTTACAAACAAGCTATTTTTACACAGCTATTTCCTGAACGTGAACCGACTTGGATTCCAAAAACATTAATTTTTGCAAAAGACGATAACCACGCAGAGGAAATTGTAAGAATTACAAGAGAAGTTTTTGGAAAAGGAAACGATTTTTGTAAAAAGATTACGTATAATATAGGACGAGAAAAGCCTGAAGAAGTCATAAAAGCATTTAGAGTTGACCCTAATTTCAGAATAGCAGTAACTGTAGATATGATTGCAACAGGTACAGATATTAAGCCTCTTGAAGTTTTGATTTTTATGCGTGATGTAAAATCTCAACTCTATTATGAACAAATGAAAGGTCGTGGAGTTAGAACAATTTCTCCAACAGACTTGAAAGGTGTAACGCCAAACGCTGAAGGGAAAAATCATTTTTACTTAATTGACGCAGTAGGTGTTACAGAAAGCAAAAAATCAGTATCTCAACCGCTTGAAAGAAAGAAAACAGTATCTTTCAAACGATTATTAGAAGATGTCGCAGGTGGTGCAATAGATGAAGATACACTATTTACTCTAGCCGGCAGAATTGCAAGACTTGAAGCAAACCTTGAAAAACCTGATATCCAAAAAGTTCAAGACCTTACTCAAGGCAAAACGCTCTCTAAAATTGCAAATGAAATAATGGATACCATTGATTATGACCTTATTGAAAATAAGTCTGAAAAAGAAATTGAACAGCTGAGAGATGAAGCCGTAAAACCGTTTAATCAACCTGCGCTAAGACAATTATTGCTCGACCTTTCAACAAAATCCCAATTGGTTATAGATGTCTATTCGACAGATGAGGTTATAACTTCAGAATTCAGTCTGAAAAAAGCTCAAGACACAGTCAACAGCTTTAAAGAATTTATAGAACAAAATAAAGATAAAATTGATGCACTTTCAATTATTTATAATACACAATACAAAACACGCCATCTGACTTATGAAAAAATCAGAGAACTTTCAAACAAACTTGCAACAGAAATTCCGCCACTAGAAATTGCGGGAATCTGGCATGCATACAAACTTATTGAACAAGACAAGGTGAAAAATACAACAGACCCGGCAAAACTGTTGACAAACTTAGTCCAACTTGTCCGATTTGCAATCGGTGCGGATGAGGTTTTGGAAGATTTTTCATCAGTTGCAAACTCACGTTTTGAATTGTGGAAAGGTCGTCAAATCAAACGTGGTATAGAATTTACACAAGAACAAAAGGAACTTTTGACAATTATCAAAGATTACATCGTCGCAAATGCCTATGTAAATGCAGAAGATATGCAAGATGCACTATCTGACAAAGGCGGAATATTCAAAGCTCGCCAAGTCTTTGGACAAAACCTTGACTCAATCCTTGATGATTTGTCATTAGCTCTAGTGGGGTAGAATAAAATGAATAATACATCACATTTGATAAAAACAGAAGGATTGGGCTTGTTTAGATTTATTTTATTATTAAGTAGCTTATTCCCATTATTTTTTATAATGGCAATCAAGGGTGATTCATTTTCTCAAGAAAATTTCCATTATATGTACATGGTTGCGCTGTATTTGTTGATGTTTCTGCCTAATTTGCTTTTATTTTTTGTATGTAAATATGTAAAGAAAT
>CALVAU010000226.1 GCA_944325615.1 Candidatus Gastranaerophilales bacterium
AGAAGAGATAAAAAAATCAGGTGCAGTGGATAAAGTAGTAATCAAAGGTAAATTTGGCTCCTCAGAAGAAATTCTTGAGGGAATAGAGCTGGTTGAGAATATTCTTGCAAAACCAAAAATTTTTAAAAATCATAAGCTTCCTTTCAAACACGTAAGAAAAAGCATTTATCAAACAAACCATTTTTCAGGTGAAATGGTGAGTGCTGAGGGCAAAGACTTCAAGTTTAGCCGAAATATTCAAAACTTTGAATGGGAAATCAAACGATCTAGAATATTAAAAGATATTCAATTTGAGAAAAGTGACGATTTCAAAATTAATTTAAGACTCTCAGAGCTTGCGCAGTTGAAAGAACTTGAAAATTACATAAAAAAAATTGGACAAAATCCTATATATTCGATTGAATACGGAGAAATTCTTGCAACGTGTGATCTTGCGACGAGTAGTTTCAATGAAGTAATAACGAAAGTAAAGAAGTTTTGTCATAAACATGGAATAAAATTCCAGCTTTCAACGCCAAGAATACTTATTGAAAGAGATTTGGACAGGGTATATGAATATGTAAAACAGCTTTTGATGACATCTCCTACGCCTGATAGTCTTATAATAAATAATATCGGGTATTTTTGGGCAGTTATCAACGACAATGATATAAATCATATTCCGATAGAAATCGGTCAGGGTATAAATCTTTTAAACAGCTTGTCAATAAAATGTCTTAACAATCTTTCTCCGATTGATACCGTTGATTTTACTTCATTTACGGATATTGAAAGTGCGATAAGTACTATTAAAAAGATAAAAGGTATTATTCCAAACCGTAAATATACAATTGCAGGAAATGTTCGTGTGCCTACTTTAGGATTGTGTCCACTGAATAATGACAGTGCTATAATTTCAAGACTTTCTTGTAAAGCCCCCTGTCATAGAGGAGGTTTTGCCTTGAAAGACCCGTCTTTAAAGAAAATTTATCCTTTTACCTGTGATGGTTTTTGCAGAATGCACATGTTTGAGGATAAAATTCTTGAGGACTTCTCAAATGTAGATATACTTCAAAAAGCCGGTGTAAACGAATTTATTTTTGACTTTAGTGCATTACATGCAAAATTCGTGCCGATTTTATTAAATAATTTCTTCCAAAGTAGGTTATAAAACGTATTTGATTACAGCGTTGCTTCCTTGAGAGGAAATGTATAAAATATTTCCTGAAATATGTACACTATATGGCTTTTGGATGTTTCCGATAAGAACGGAGACATCCCCTGTTGAAGAGACCTTTAATACATTATTATTATTATAGTTTGCTATATAAATATTTTCTTTGTCATCGCTTGCAAGTCCAATCGGCCCGTTTACTCGAACATCTTTCAAAAATACGATTTTCTGTCCATCAGGTGTGATTTTATAGATAGTGTTATCAGAAAATCCTGCAACATAAAGATTTCCCTCATTATCAGTCGTCAGGCCTGTCGGGCTTGAAAGATTGTTATACACATTATTTGATTGAGGAACTTTTGCTTGTTCGGCTTGTTTTGCTTTTTCTTCAGCTTTTATTGTCTGCATATCAGTCTGAAGTTTATTTGCAAGCTCTTTTGCTTTTGGTGCAATATTTGCACTATTTGGAATTATTGAAAGATAAGATTTAGCTTTATCTGTTTCGCCAAGTTTCATGCTCAAAACAGCTGCTTTATATACGGATTCATAATCATCTGGTTTTCTTACTATAATTTGTTTGAATACAGTGAGGGCTTCTCTATCTTGTTTCAGATATTCAAGCACCGTTCCAAGATTGTAATATGCATCTATGTAATCCGGATCCAATTCGGTAGCTTTTCTGAAGGCTTGCATTGAACGCTCGTATTCTCCTAGTTTGTATAGCTCAACACCTTCGTTATAAATGAGTTTAGCATCACTTGCGACTTCTGCTGCAAATCCTGTCGAAGTTAACATTAATATAATAAATACATAAGATAAAGTTTTTTTAATCATATCCAGTAATCCGTTTTGTTTGAAATATAAAGGCGCCGTGCGCGCACGGCGCCTTTATGTACATTTTAGCAAATTATCCTAAACTTGACAACTCATCAATTAATTCTTGGTGTTGTTGTTCAAATTCTTTGCCTCTTGCGATTATTGCAAGCTTCAAAATATTTGCGAGGTTAATCGGATGTAATTCTTTGAAGTTGTCAGGTAATCTTAGACTCCAGTTTTCATCGCCTGATGTGCCAGGACGGTTATATACATCGTAGATTTTGAAGAAATCTGTAAAGAAAATTTGTACGTTTTCAGCTTTTGATGCAAAAATTTCAACAAGTTTTGTTTGAGTTAAAAATTCAGCATCTTTTGTCATGTTAGTAATAATTTCATCTTTATTCCCGCATTCGCCGAATAAATCATCTACAAGGTTTTTAACGTGCAAATATCCTTCATGGGTATTTACCATTGAATTTGCCCACATAGCAATCGGCTCGTTATCGTGAGTTCCGACCATAGCCCAGCATCTTTCATCAATGTTGCAGCAACGGTAAGGGTGAGCAGGTTTTTCTGGAACTACGAATTGAGTCAATCTCATACCTTGAAGTCCGTATTCTTTCATAACTTCAGCAACAGGATTTGTTAAAGTACCAAGGTCTTCACAAACAATTGCGTCTTTATCAAGCCCTTCTTCTTCAGCAGCTGCGATAACAATTTTTTCAATAAGTCTGCCATATTGGTGAATTTGTTCTTTTGAAAGTGTTTTTACTCTTTTTTCTTTATCCGCTTCCAATGTCAAATCCAAATCTTCCATTCTCGCAATTGCATATTTTGCAAGTTCTGGATGTTCAGGTGAAGAATATAATCTGCCTGCGCCTTGGTCAATTCTCGGCTTTTTACCTGCTTTGTAAACCCATGGATCAATAAGACCTACAATGTGGTCAATACGAACACCGCCCGGATTTTCACGGAACATTTTTTTATAAAGGTTCTTAAGCAGAATTCCGCCTTCATCCAAAGAACCGTCATCATTGTACATTCTGTCAGGATTCATAACTGGGAAGCCCCAAGCTTGACCGTCTTTTGAGAAATAATCAGGAGGACAACCAAGCATCCAACCGTCCAAGAATAATGATTGATATGCCCAAGTGTCTCTGTCTGAGAATGCAACCTGACGGTCTGCAATCATTTTAATATTTTTTTCTTTTGCATAAGCTCTTGTTTTTTCATTTTGTTTATTTAATACGAATTGGATAAATTTATATTCTTCAATAGCATCTTCGTATTTTTTAGAAATTTCATTAATTCTTTTTGAAAATTCAATTTTTTCTTCGTTTGATTTTGGGTTGAAAAGATTTTTGTCTGTTTCAGAATTCCATAAAGGCCAGTAGTCATTTCCATGTTCAATAGATAATGCTTCATAAAGACTATCTTTGTCTAACCAGTAATCGTTTTCAATTTTGTAGCTTTCGAACTCTTTTTTTAAGCTTTCTGAGCCTTTTTCTTTAAAGTTGCTCCAAGCTTCATCAAGAGCTTCACTTTGATGTTTATAAATATATGAATAAGCTGTTTTATTTTGATCTTTATTTGGATTGTTATTTACAATATCATTGTATGTATCAATTGATAGAATATTATTCCACTCTTCTGTTGTTAATTGTTTTAGGTCAATAAACAGCGGATTTCCTGAAAAAATCGTGCCTGTATATGGAGAAGAATCGCAACCTTTAGTCTTGCCTGCAGGCCCTAGTTGGATTGCATTGAAGATACCTGTGGCATAATCAATAACTTCTTTTCCTCCGTTTGAATTTGTTGAACCAAAGCCTGTATTTTCGCCATTTGCCGCAGGAAAACTTCCGCTGTGAATAATTAGCGCAAAATTCTTTTTATCTAAGGCTTTTAGTGCTTTTTGAATAATTTCAGTATAGTTTACAGTACAAACCATTTAATAATTCTCCTCTTCCCTAATAACACATTTTAATATTAACATAAGCATTTTTTTTTACAAGTTAGGATAGATTACTATTTATCCTCAAAAACGAGATAAATACTGATATTTTGACTATAAAGTATATATTATTTGCATTAAATTTATGTAACAATTCCCTGTATCCTACGTTTAGAGGACTTGACAATATCTGAATAAAGATATAAAATAAGCTTATAACAAATAGTTTTCTAAATGCCTGCACTGGATGGTTTACTGATTTAACTAAAAAGTGGTTAAGAGGTGAAAAAGATGAACAATAGAGGAGCAGGAAGAAATATTTGTACATAGTTGGTTTTCGGGTGAACGTGAAGCCCGAAGGTTATCAAGAGAATATCGTATGCGGTGAGAGTATAGGTAATACGGTATTTTCGGACAGTAAAAAAGAAAGGTGAGAATTATGACAAAATTCAAAGGTTTTACTCTTGCTGAAGTGTTAATCACTTTGGGTATTATCGGGGTAGTTGCCGCAATGACAATGCCTACATTGATCAACTCTACACAAGGTGCTCAGTACAAAACAGCTTACAAAAAAGCATTATCAGTTATGTCACAAGCTGTTGTTATGAACATTGCTCTAGAAGATTATGACTTGTCTCAAACAGTTGCAGGAACTAACCTTACTGCAAATACTGCAGCAGATGGTGCTCCAAGTAATGCTACTGATGTAGGTGGAGCACAATCTTTATATGAATTATTCAAGAACAGAATGAATGTTGTAAAAGTAGCAAGTACGAGTGATTTTCAAGGAGACACTCAAGGAGAAACAGACTATTATAAAATTATAAATGTAGATGATGCTGATAAAGCAGATTATGCAGCTTTTGCAACTTTACACTCAGCTGCTGGCGATCATGTATTCCCAGATATATCAACAGGAGGTAAATGGCCTGCAGAATTGACAATGTTATTCTTTAATGATGGAATTACATTTATTTTTGATAACACTCAAGGTAATTGTGCAGCTGAAACTGCAACAACAGATGACAACTACTGCTATGGCTTTATTGACGTAAACGGTCAAAAAGCACCTAATAGAGTTGTAGCATGTGATGGTCCTTCTGATAGTAAAACAATTGAAGAAACTGGCACAGACAATGCTAATTGTACAGTAACTAACCCGACTGATATTTATCCGATAGCTATGTATGACCAATCAATCGTTCCAGCATCAGCAGCTGCTCGTGCAGTACTATATGCTAAGTAATTTATCAGCATAATATAAGTTACAAAATTATGCGAAAACGCTCCTCAGAAATGAGGAGCGTTTTTTAGTTGAACTATTCAAAAATCTTATCCTATGGTACTTGACACTTATAACGTTATAGGTTATAATATATAATATGATTAAATCATTTAAACATAAAGGTCTTGAAAAATTCTTTCTAACAGGTAATAAAAGTGGTATTCAATCAATACATGCTGATAGATTATTAAGAATACTTGCCGTATTAGATAAAATGAAAGTAATAAATGATTTATCATCTCCTGCATATAGACTGCATCAGCTTACCGGAAATTTAAAAGGTCAATGGGCTGTTACAGTGCAAGCAAACTGGAGAATTACATTTGAATTTGATGAAAATTCTGGAAACGTCTATATAGTTGATTATCAAGATTACCATTAAAGAAAGGATAAAGATATGGAAATGTATAATCCGCCACATCCCGGTATAATCTTACTTGAAGATTGGATTAAGCCTTTAAATTTATCTATAACCGAGTTTGCTTTTAAAATCGGAACTAGTCGTAAAAATTTATCTGAAATTGTTAATGCAAAATCAGGGATTAGTTCTGAAATGGCATTAAAATTATCGAAAGCTCTTGGCACATCTGCTGAATTGTGGTTAAATTTGCAACAAGCTTATGATTTGTGGCAAGCCAGACAAAAAGTCAATTTAGATAATGTCCAAGTTATTGCTATGTGATAAGACTAAGAAAAATTTATCAAAAATAAAAAATACAGAGAGGAAGGGATTCGAACCCTCGGTGGAATTGCTCCCACACAACCTTTCCAAGATTGCACCTTAAACCGCTCGGACACCTCTCTATTTATTTTATATCTTGATTATAGCATAAATATTTTCATGCTAGAATAAAAATATGCAAAAAAAGGTATATAAACTTGATAAAGGTCTTAGAGGAAATGTAATAATCCCTTCTGATAAGTCGATTTCGCATAGAGCGGTGATTTTTGCGAGCCTAGCAAAAGGTAAATCTGTTATTAAAAATTTTTCAAAAGGTCAGGATCCTCTATCGTCTTTAAATGTTTGCAGAGCTTTAGGAGTTGATATTGAAATCGGAAAAGAGGTTATCGTATCTTCATCGGGTGTATTGCAACAACCTAGTTCTATATTGAATTGTGGTAATTCAGGTACAACGATGCGTCTTATGGCTGGTATATTAGCGGGTCAAAATTTTAATTCTGAATTGATTGGTGATACCAGTCTTTCAAAACGCCCAATGAAAAGAATTATAGAACCTTTATCCTTAATGGGAGCTGAGATAAATTCAATAGATAATCATGCACCTTTGAAAGTCTGTGGTCAATCTTTGAATGGTATTAATTATAATTCTAAGCTTGCTTCTGCCCAAGTAAAATCTTGTGTTTTACTTGCAGGTCTTTTTGCAGATGGAAAGACAACTTTTACAGAACCTTATCTATCAAGAAATCACTCGGAAATCCTTTTGAAGCATATGGGAGCAGATATTGAAAGTCATAACGTTTCTGTAAGTATTAAAAGATCTCAATTAAATCCTTGTGAAATTGAAATACCGGGAGATATTTCATCTGCTGCTTATTTTATTGTTGCTGGATTAATAGTCCCAAATTCTGATATAATTCTAAAAAATGTTGGATTAAATCCGACACGATCAGGAATTTTAGATGTTGTAGAAAAAATGGGCGGTAATATCGAAATTCTTGATAAAAAAGTTGTATCAGGCGAAGATGTTGGGGATATAAGAGTAAAATATTCTAGGCTAAAAGGCTGTATTATAGAAAAGGATATAATCCCGAGATTGATTGATGAGCTTCCTGTGATTGCCGTTTTAGCTTCTCAAGCAGAAGGAGAGACTATAATAAAGGATGCTCAAGATCTGCGTAATAAAGAATCAGACAGAATCGCTGCTGTTGTAAATGAGCTTTCGAAAATTGGTGTCGATATAAAAGAAACTGTCGATGGTTTCATAGTTAAAGGTGTAAATCAAATAAGGGGCGGATGTGAAGTAAATTCATATAATGACCATAGACTTGCGATGAGTTTATATGTAGCAGGGCTAATATCTCAAAAGCCAATTGCGATAAACGGTTTTGAGTGGGTTGATATATCATTCCCTGAGTTTCTAGGTTTATTCAAAAATATATTGTAATCTCAAATGTTTGTATGATTTTACATTAATAATATTGACAATAATAATAAAAGTAATATAGAATTGAAATATGGTTAAGTACGCACAAAGATATGATAAACAAGCTCTAACAGTTGGAATTAAAGAGAAGATTGCAATTGTTGTTGGTGTTGTTATATTGATTTTTAGTTATTTTAATTTTATTTATGAGGATAAGACTCCTTATGGCTATGCGGAAGTCCCTAAAAAGCTTGATAGTTATTTAAGAGAGTCCGATTATTATTCAAAAGAATATAAAAGCGGCAAAATGCTTGTTGTGTATTATGAAGATAGGGATGAATCTTATAAATACGAAAAAAGTTTTATGGATGCATTAACTGTGGTAATGCAAGATGAAGCTATGAAAGAATTATACGAATTTCGAGCATTTCGTCGTTTTAGAAATAATATGATGATGGATGATGATGGGCAAAAGGTTCTTAAAGGTGAAAAAATGCTCAAAAAGAATTGCAGAAAGTTTTGTGTAATTAATCCTAAAAAGAAAGAATTATACTTCTATTTTGAGCCTTCTCAACGAGATACTCAGTATCTAAAAAGTAACCTTGAAAAACTTGAATTTTGGGGAATGAATTTAGATTAAGAAATAATTTAACGACTTTTGAGTTTGTATTTCTATTTGAGTGTAAAGAAACACACTAAATGATTATTTGTAACAGTAAAAACGAGTATTTTGAACTTGTAATTTTATATATTTAGTAATTAAGTATTTTATTTATATAGTAGATTACTAGAAAGATTGAGAAAACTAGGAAGAGAAGTTTGAGTTGCATCTTGAGGGAAAATTTTAAAACTAACTGATACAAATTCTAAAACTTTCTGAAAGTTCATTCTCAAAGTAACTGATACTTTTAAATATTATATAAATTATACATAATATGCTAATTTATTCGGTTTTAACTGATTTATAAATATGTTTGTGGTAATAATACTATTATGATATTTAAAGTTGTTGATAATAAAGGATTAATACATAGCACTAATGAATTGCAGGGTTATTTATTAAAAGATAATTGGGATGATTGGTTTCAATATAATACTTTATTTCATTTATACTTAACCATTAATCAAAAAATTTATGAAATTGGCGAAGTCAAAATTGGTCAATTTAAAATGAAACAAGAACAACGTTCTCCAGAAATTTTAAGTGAATTTCATGAACTTTCATCTATGTTTTTCTCTGTCGGACAAGACGTAACATATTACGAAAATTTAACGTCATTAGGTGATGAAATTAGGGACGAAGTTCTTAAGAATTTACAAGATATTGCAAAAAATGAACAACTATTTTTAAAAGCAAGAAAAGAAAGTGTTACAAAAACATCTTTATTAAGAGCAATCTCAGAAAGAACAGTAAAAGCACAATTTAGACGACTTGCAAATGGTGGGCTAAAATTATCAAATTATAAATTTGAATTTATTCCTGAAAATAACAAAAACAAAAATAATATATTAGAATTTAATGTTATTCCTGAATCAAATCCTCCTACGAATATAAATGTCATTATTGGAAGAAATGGAGTTGGCAAGACTCGTTTGCTTAACAAAATGATTAGTTCTCTGTTAGGACCTAAAAATATTGCTAATGGATTTTTTCAGTCTCAGAACAACCATATTACCTTGGCTCAGCAGAATTTATTTGCTAATTTAGTTTTTGTATCTTTTAGTGCATTTGATATGTTTGATCAGATTCCAAAAGATAAAAACAAAGGAAGATATTCATATATTGGATTAAAAAAATACATAAACAAAGAACTTGAGAATTTTATATGTTCTAAAAACACAGAAGAGTTGGCTGAAGAATTCTCTGAAAGTATTAAATTATGTACTAAAGGTGCCAAAAAAGTGCTTTGGGAAAATTCCTTGCGTATTCTTGAATCAGACCCTGTTTTCAAGGATGCAAATGTTCTATCTATTGTTGAAGATCAAAATAATGCAGATTACATTTTTAAAAAATTAAGTTCTGGACATAAAATAGTATTATTAACAATAACAAAATTAGTTGAGACAGTTGAAGAAGCATCACTTGTATTATTAGATGAACCCGAATCACATTTGCATCCGCCCTTATTATCTGCATTTATTAGGGCATTATCTGATTTACTTATAAATCGAAATGGGGTATGTATTATAGCGACACATTCGCCAGTTATACTACAAGAAGTCCCTAAAGAATGTGTTTGGATTGTTAGACGAAATGGTACAATTGTAAATTACGAAAGACCTAGAATGGAAACTTTTGGTGAAAATGTAGGAACCTTAACAAGAGAAGTTTTTGGTTTAGAAGTAACTCTGTCGGGATTTCATAATTTATTAAAAAATACAATAGAAGAAAATGATTTTTATGATTATGAAGACATCCTTTCAAAGTTTGATGGCAAACTAGGTTTCGAAGCTAAAGCAATTATTAAAACATTATTGGCACTAAAGGAACAATAAAATATGAGAAAATTAAAGTTTCCCGACTTAAATGTTAAAGAATGTATTGAAACTTGCGTATTAAATTTGCAAGATATATCAAAAAAGCAAAAATATTTAGAAACAATACCTTATTTTTTAGAGCAAGAAAAAGTTTATATTGATTATGCACAAAATGGGCAATTAAATAATATTCCCTCGAATGTTAGTATACAAAATAATATAACAAATTTGGATATGAAGAAGCTTTACAAAAGTAAGTTTGCCCATAAAGGTCAACCTGGGTATGAGCTTTATAATCAAATAAAGTCTATTCCTGCAAATGGAATATGTCCATTATGTGGGCATAGACAGGTCTCTACAATAGACCATTATTTACCGCAATCATTATATACTTCTTATATTTTAACTCCTGTAAATATGATACCTGCTTGTGCTGATTGTAATAAAAATAAATTAGATGAGGCTTCAAATAGCGAGGATGAAAATTTCATACATCCATATTTTGATGATATAGAAAATATACCATGGTTAGATGCATCTTTAATAGAACAAGAACCCCCGTGTTTAGTTTATAGAGTATCTACAGATTTGAATATTTCAAATACTTTAAAAAACCGAATAAAAAGACAATTTATCGCCTTAAAATTATCAGAATTATATTCAATTATGGCGGCAGAAGTAATTTCAGGTTTAAAATACCATCTTAATAAAATAGCTATGACAGAAGGAACAGATGGTGTGCGAAGATACTTAAACGAACATTATGAAAGTTATAAAGAATACCATGTAAACAGTTGGCAAACAGTTGCATATAAAACACTTGCTAATAACGATTGGTTTTGCAATAAAAAATCATACTAAATATTTTTATCCTTAATCCATTTAATTGGAACTAATGGATTTTCTTTTGACCACTCTTTTAAACTATTAACGTCAGTTATTCCTTCTACATTTTTCCATACATCTGGGCCGGCGTGGTCTAATACTATTACTTGTAATTTACTATCTTCTATTTCTTCAAGAATTTGCTCATTGCCATCATCATCTATAATTGTATTTTTTTTAATCTCTTTATTATCATTTATAGCTTTACTCATTACTTTGAACATTTCTTGTACACATTCCAAATCCGACAATCCTTTATCTTTGCTTATTTCTTTTTCTTGAGTATTGTAATCTACTTTTGCATTTAAATATGAATTTGTTTTCGGGAAGTAAACCTGACTAGGTTGATCAAATATTAAAAAGTTGAAAACGGGAGATTGTATTTTTATGAAATGCAATTGAAAACCAAGTAAAGTCGCAAGATGATATGCAACCCAATTGGAGCCACTACCAGTTTCCCATAAGTAATGTGAACCAATTTCATTTTTCTTTTGAACTTTTACTGTTAGGTCTTCTTTTTTAAATTCAGATATTTTATCAAATTCAGCGAATAAAGGAACATAGGAGTTGGATTTGTTAACAATAGATGTTAAACATTTTTTTCTACTTTCCTCAATATTATGAGTATATTCATTTATCTGTTGTTGTATATTTTGAATTTTTTCATCTAGTTCCTTTTCATCTTTCATTAGAGATATGTATTTTTGAGCTTGTCCAATAATGTTTACATATACATTTTCTAGTATCGATTTTACTCTGTTTTTTTCTTCTAAAGTATCTTTATTTTTT
>CALVAU010000227.1 GCA_944325615.1 Candidatus Gastranaerophilales bacterium
TAATAAATCCGGATTCCAAAACATTTGGCAGATCTGCATATCTTTGTTATAATCAGAAATGTATTGATGCAGCATTAAAGAAATCAAAATTAAACAAGGTGTTGAAAACAAATACCTTTTTCGATAAATCGGAGTTCTGCAATATATTACAAAATCGTAGTTACATCTTGGGTGCGGAATGACGAACGGGATTTTACAACAGATGCTGAAAAAGGTGAAAGGAACGTAATTAGATGAACAGTTTAAGAGTTAGTGAATTGGCAAAAGAACTTGGAATGACCAGCAAAGAGGTTATTGAAAAGTTCGCGGAAGTTGATATTATAGTAAAATCGCACTCTAATACTGTTACTCCGGCTCAGATTAGAAAACTTAAAGAACATTTGGGTATAGCAGTTTCTAAAAGTTCATCAAAACCTAAAGCGTTTGTTGTAAAAAAGGCCAAAGTTGCTCAAACAGAGGAAAAAACTGTTGAAGAAACACCAAAATCAGCACCTAAAATTGAAAAAGTGCAAAGAATTCAAAAAGTAGAAAAAATCGAACGGGTAGAAAAGCCGGAAAAGAAAGCTTTAACAGAAAAAAATGAACCAAAGAAAATAGAAAAACCTGCAGTACGTATTGAAAGAACAAAGGTAGAATATCCTAAATCAAGAATAGAAATAGTAAGAAAGGCCCCTCAAAAACCTGCAGAAAATTCGGAAGAGAAAGCTGGTAAAAAAGTTGCTCATAAGATGGGGCAAGAAAAAAAGCTTGTTGAGAGAAGAATTATTCCGCAAGAAATTTATGAAGGAAAAGGCGGTCCTTCTTCTAAGCGAAAAGATAATAATAACAAGAAGAAAGATAAAGATTTTAATTCCAAAAAAGAAGATCAAGAGATGATTTCTTTGGAGAAAGCTGCCGCTCAAAAACATAAGAAAAAATCTCACAAAGAAGAAGCGGTGGAAGAAGTTAAGCAGATTGTTGTAAACTCCGCAATGACAATCAGCGAACTTGCCGATAAAATTCATAAAACTCCTGCTGAAATTGTTAAATTCCTTATGTTTCAAGGGATTATGGCGACAGTAAACCAATTAATTGATGTAGATACAATCAAGAAAGTTTGTGAGGAATATAATCTGGAAGTTCTTGAAGAAGATTTGGATGCTTATATAGAAGAAGAGCTTGAGAAAGAACAAAAACAAAAAGCTTTAAGTGAAGTTGATAAAAAGTTGCTAAAACGCAGAGCTCCCGTAGTTAGTATTATGGGACACGTTGACCATGGTAAAACAACACTTCTTGACAGTATCAGAGCTTCAAAACATAAAATTGTTGCAACCGAGGTTGGCGGCATAACCCAATCAATCGGTGCTTATACAGTTTACCTTGATAATAAACACGAAAAGAAAATTGTGTTTGTTGATACTCCGGGTCACGAAGCATTTACGGAAATGAGAGCAAGAGGAGCTAAGGCTACTGATATTGCAATTCTTGTAGTTGCGGCTGATGACGGTATAATGCCGCAGACAATTGAAGCAATTAACCACGCAAAAGCTGCAGAAGTGCCGATTATTGTTGCAGTTAACAAAATTGATAAACCGGGTGCAGACCCGGACAGGATTTTACAGCAGTTAACAGAGCACGGACTTGTTCCGGAAGCCTGGGGCGGAGATACAATAACGGTTAATGTATCAGCTCTTCAGGGAACAGGTATTGATGAATTATTAGAATACATTTTACTTGTTGCAGAAATTCAAGACTTGAAAGCAAACCCTAAGGCAGAAGCTACAGGTGTTGTAATTGAAGCAAATCTTGACAAGGGTAAAGGTCCTGTTGCAACGCTTCTTGTACAAAACGGCACTTTAAGAACAGGTAATTGTATTGTTGTGGGTACTGCCTGCGGAAGAGTCAGAGCACTTCTTTCCGATTCCGGAGAAAGAATCACCAAGGCTGAACCTTCTACACCGGTTGAGGTCTTAGGTTTGACAGAAGTTCCTAATGCGGGTGATTATTTCGAAGTCGTTAAAAACGAAAAAGAAATGAAGTCTATTGTAGAAAAACGAAAAGAAAAAGAACGCAACAAGAGACTTGATGCAATGCTGCCTGCTCATATGAGAAGAGAGGCCGGTGATGCTGAAGGTGATATTCCGCAGCTTAATTTGATTATTAAGGCAAACACTCACGGTGCTGCAGAAGCGGTATCTCAGGCAATTGCTCAATTTGAATCAAAAGAAATTGTAACAAAAATTATTCACGTAGGTGTTGGTGATATTTCGGAAGCCGATGTAATGCTTGCTTCCGCTTCTAACGCTTTAATTCTCGGATTTACCGTAA
The DNA here is from genome assembly GCA_944325615.1 of Candidatus Gastranaerophilales bacterium. Classification (GTDB taxonomy): domain Bacteria; phylum Cyanobacteriota; class Vampirovibrionia; order Gastranaerophilales; family Gastranaerophilaceae; genus Scatenecus. Next base: position 2,308 of record CALVAU010000227.1, read on the forward strand.
AAGAAGATGCAAACGCTCTTGCAGCTGCTGAACGTGAAGGTGTTACAATCAAAAAATACGAAATAATTTATCAGATTCTTGAAGATATTGAAAAGACAATGATTTCTCTGCTTTCACCGGAGGTTAAAGAAGTTGAGACAGGTAAAGTTGAAATCAGACAAATATTTACAATAGGAAAAATTCAGAAAATTGCAGGCTGCTACGTAACAGAAGGTAAAGTTAACAGAAATGACACCGCAACAATTTACAGAAATGGTAAAGAAATCTTTAAAGGTGCAATTGATCAGCTTAAGAGATTCAAAGATGATGTTAAGGAAGTTGCCCAAGGTTATGAATGCGGTTTATCTTTTGTTAAGTTTAACGATATTGAAGTTGGTGATATTGTTAAATTTACAACCAAGCAGGAAATTGAGCGTTCCGAATTGGAGTAAAATATAAAGCCAATAGTGATAAAATTGGTTTAGTATGATAAAAGATTTATGTAAGAATATTTGTCTTAATAAAAACCTATTGATGCTTGTGACTGCTGGTATTTATATTTTTGCTCTCTACGCATCTTTAAGCGGACACCTTCTTATTGCAGCAGCTGCAATAACTATTTTATTGTCAGTT
>CALVAU010000228.1 GCA_944325615.1 Candidatus Gastranaerophilales bacterium
AAAAAAGTTGTTGATAAATTGAATTTATATCAATATAACTTTGATGCTGCTTTGGTGAAGGGGGACGAAAAATGATGAAAAAAGTTTTTCCGTTCTTATTTCTTTTAGCCATTTCGATGCCTGCTTATAGTATGACTTATGAAGAATTGACAGAGCCTATGCCGCCTGCATACAGAACAGGGTTGTCTGAAATTCCTGAAAAAAAATATGTTCAGGAAGTTACACCAATCGAAAAAGAATATGTGCAAAAAGAAGAAACAGAATTTAATGAGATGGATTTGACTTATGCAGATTTGAGCATAAAGAAAATTTCAAGTGAAGTCTCAAAAGAGTTGGGTTATGAAGAAAAAACAATGATGGGGGATTTGTCACTTTTATGGCGCGGTGCAGCTTCAAAGAGTGATACGATTGCTTTTGCATTGTACAAGTTGTCAAATCCTGATGAAGATAAACCTAATGAAAAATCAATTAAAAATGTACTCACAACTATTGCGAGTATGTCAACACTTGTCGGGGCAGGTATCGGCAACCCTTTAATAGCTACAGGATCAATGCTTGGCGGAAACGTTTTGGGTATTATGTCGCAGGATACAAAAGCTCTAAATTACAAATACACTCGTGTAACTGATGCCGATATGATTATTTTGGTAAGAAAAATTGAAGAGCTTCAGCAAACAACCGTAAATCTCTATTATAACTATATGACCTCTCGCAAAATGCTCGGCTTGCTTGATAAAGTTGTAATTCAGCGCAAAAAGAATTACGATGAAGCGCAAGATGCTTCAAGAGAAGTGATTATGGTAACTGATGCTTATTACCGTTCAGCAATTGATGCACAAACAAAAGCAAGAGCTGATTTTATGGCAAAACGCGCAGCGTTAGAACAGTTTGTCGGTAATGAAACTTTTGTTGAGTTTGAAAAAGTTCTGGCACAAAGAGATAAAGAAGAAGAACAGTAATGCGTTTTATTCCTTATAAAGTGTTATCCGGAGAAGAAAATATGCAAATCGATTCTGATTTGCTGGATTCTGCTATAAAAAATAGTCTTCAAGAACCGATATTCAGATTATATGGATGGTCTCCGGCTTGTGTATCTTTGGGACGAAATCAAAAGGATGATTTTCTTGACTACGATTTTTTGAAAAAAAATGATATTGATATCGTAAGACGTCTGACAGGCGGTCGTGCTCTTTTGCACGATAAAGAGCTTACTTATAGCTATATATGCCCTGTTACTTTTCTCAAAAACGGTGAAAATGTAGTCGAGTCATATAAAGAAATTTCACAGTTTTTGATAGAAAAACTTGAAAAACTTGGTATTCATACTGAATTTGGTACTCAAAAAGCAGTCAGGACTAAATTTGATTTTTGTATGCTTATATCAACAGGTGCCGATTTATGCTATCAGGGTAAAAAGTTGATAGGCTCTGCTCAATGCAGAAAAAACGGTTATATTCTACAACATGGTTCAATTCTTTATGATTATGAAAAAGATTTCTTGGAGAAGATTTTTAAAGAAAAAGTGAGTACGGATGAAATAATTTCCATAAAAGAAATAAATCCGAACCTTGAAATCTCTGATCTAATAAGAGTTTTTGCGGATTGTTAAGTAATGTAACATAAATTAATATCAAAAAGGCAATATTCATCATAAAAAAATCTTTATATAAGTACGGGAATGATTAAGGAGATGAATTCTATGATGAATTTGGGGATAACAAATATAACAAATCCATATTTATGGTCATCTTTTGGACCTTATGCTTGGATGTCAGATTATGGTGATCAAATTCAAATGAATTTCTTCCCTTCAAGGATGCCGTATTTTATGGCTGAAATGGCTCACGGGATGTTGACTCCGGAGCATGTAAGCCAATGGAATCCAATGTTTTCAGTACCTGTACAAAATTATTTTACAGACCCTGCATTAATTCAAAAGGGGCTTCAAGATGCTTATAACTATGGAAGAGAGCTTGCTCGAAAAGCAATGGATGGTGAAAAGTTCAGTCAAGCAGCTCAAAATGTAAGCAAAATAAGCGGTCAATGTGAAAGCTTGTTAGCTGATGATAAATTGAATGATGAGCAAAAAACAAAATTAAAAGCAGTTCAAGATAGAGCAAAAGCATTACAAAAAGAACTTGAAGAATGCAAAAAACAATTTGAAGATCCAAGTGCAGACAAAACTGAAGCAAGAAAAACTTTGGATAAAATTTCAAAAGAAGTAGCAGCTCTTGAAAAAGAATATGTAGAACTTGTAAAAACAATAAAATCTGAACTTGAAGCTTTAGAAAAAGCTGATGGTGATAAAGACAAAAATAAAACTGATGAAAAGCCGAAAGCTGATGAAAAGCCTGCGGAAGAAGAAGCTGCCGTAGAAGAAAAACCGAGTGAAAAACCGGAAAAAAATTCTAAAGTACAATATTCTCAATCTCAGTATGCTACAACTCAAGAAGCAAAAACAAAAGGTGCAGAAATGGCAGCTGTATTGTTTAATGCAATTGAAGGTTTTGGGACTAAGGATGAAAATTTAAAATCTGAAATGGATAAAGTAAATAAAGACAACGTAATGGAGTTACTTGATACTTGGAATAAAAGTTATGCAAAAAGATTTGGCGGAGAATCATTACTTGAAAGTATCTACGGAGATGTTTTCTGGGGTGATGACCGTGAAGAATATACAAGAAAATTAATGGATGCTTTGGCTGAAAAAGCAAAAGAAGCAGGTATTGATATAAGTAATGAATACAATCAGCTTAAAGAAGAACTAAAAGCTTGGTGGCGTGATGATGCTAAAATATATGAACTCATCAATACAATCCACAAGAATTTAGGTGGTTTTGAATACAAAGCCGAAAAATAATTTTATTTAAAATACACAAAAAGTTATCACACATTTTAGGGGAAAATAATGAATAATATTCTAAAAAATTCTATAAACATTATAGGAAGAGGTTTGACGTGAAAAAATATACAAATAATCTTAAGATAAATGAGCCAAATAAACAGGGGATTTTATTTAAGATTATTTGTTATGCATGTAAGATATTAATTATAGTGATTCCTCAAAGTAGCATGATTAGTATGAAAAGAAGTGAAGAGCAGGTTAGTGTAAATAAAGAGCCCTTATTAATATCAAAGGGCTCTTTTTTTATTGAAAATATTTTTTAAATAGTTAATATATTACACTTGCTTTAAATACTCAAATAATGTAAAATATAATAAGAAAAAACGAGATAAATACTGAAGAGGATGTATGTCAAAGCTAAATATTAGCGTATGTATGGGAAGTTCATGCTTTGCACGTGGCAACGCGTCAAATCTTGAGTTTATCGAAAATTACATAAAAGAAAACGGACTGGAAGCAGAAATAGATTTATCTGGCTCGCGTTGTGAGGGCAAATGCGTATCTGGCCCTAATATGACAATCAACGGGGTTGAATACACGGAAGTTGATGAAGATAAACTAAAAGAGATTTTGGATAAGTTGACTAGTAATAACTAAAATTTTTTCTGTGTCGGTGATTAATAAAAAGTATCCTTACAAATTTATATAGGGGTTAACAAATGAATAGCAACAATCCGGTATATACACTTTCAAACGAGTGTCATGACTGTTATAAATGTATAAGAGAATGTCCAGTAAAAGCGATTAAGATCGAAAACGGACACGCCTCAGTAATTGGAGATCGATGCATAGCTTGCGGAAATTGCGTAAAAGCTTGTCCGTCAAATGCAAAAAGAGTAAGAACTGATGTTGATAAAGCTAAAAACCTGATAAGAGCTCAAAAAGATGTCTATGTATCTCTTGCACCGAGCTGGAAAGGTGTATTTGAGATAAGCGAAGAAAAAATGGTTTCATTACTTAAAAAATTAGGCTTTAAAGGGGTATCTGAAACTGCTCTTGGAGCTCAGGAAGTCTCAATAAAAACTGCAGAAATGCTTAATAACGCTCAAAAAGGACTTTTTATCTCAAGTGCTTGCCCTGTAATTGTGAACTTTATAAGAAAATATCATCCGGAATTTTCAAATTGTATAACACCAATCGGGTCCCCAGCTATGACGCATGCAAAAATGCTGAAAGATAAATTTGGTGAAAATATTTCGATAGTATTTATAGGTCCATGTATTGGTAAGAAAAACGAAGCTGATGATTTCAAACTATTTGATGTAGCCCTGACTTTTGAAGAGTTAAAACTTTGGCTGCATGATGAAGCAATTGATATTTCATCAGTATCAGCGGATCCTGATAATAAATTTGTTCCGAAAGCAGCTTATGAAGGCTCTCTATATCCGATAGACGGTGGAATGAATGAAACTATAAGAAAAATTGGTATAAAAAAAGAAGTTCAATTGATGGATATAGCGGGACTTTTACCTTTTGAAAGAGCGTTGAATAAGTTAAATCCCGAAAAATTAGATAAAGTAATTTTTGTAGAAGCTCTTTCCTGTGAGGGCGGATGTGTTGCAGGTCCATGTATTTCAACGGATAAGCCTGGAATAAGCATAGTTTCTGATGTCCTTTCAAACGTAAAAGAGCGTGAAATTATTCCGAAAGTGGCAGAAACAGTTGTTGAAATGGATGTCTCTCCGAAAAAGATTGTATCAAGTGAACATTCAATAGAGGATATTTTAAAGACACTTAAAAAAATCGGTAAACATTCTGTCGATGATGAATTAAATTGTGGAGGCTGTGGATATGCAACTTGTCGTGATCTGGCAAAAGCTTTGCTGGACGGGGATGCAGAAACTTCAATGTGCGTATCCTATATGAGAAAAATTGCAATGCGAAAAGCTGCCGCAATGCTTAGATGTATGCCATCTGCAACCGTAATGGTAGATAGCAATATGAATATCTTAGAAGCAAATGACGCTTTTATGAGAATGTTCACAGGCGATATGTATGAGGTGTTCAAAGCTCGTCCTGATGGACTTGCAGGAGCTGCAATTGAGAGGATTGTAGATTTTGCCGATATATTCAAAACTATTCTAAAATCAGGAAAAGACCTGCACAAAGAACGTTATCCGGTCAAAAACAGATTGTATGATATAAGTGCTTTTACGATTGAGGAAAACGAAATTGTAGGAGCTGTAATCACTGACGTTACTCAATCCGAGACAAACAGAGAAAAAATTTCTCAAAAAGCGCACGAGGTAATTTCTAAAAACATTTCAATCGTGCAGGAAATCGCTTGTCTTTTAGGTGAGCATATGGTAGAGACAGAAACTCTTTTGAGTTCAATCGCAAACGATTTTGATGATAAGGATGATGAAGACTCCGAGAATAACGGGTAAGAAGTATGTTTATTGATATAGATTGCAGTCAAATGAAAAAATATAACCAAAATGCCTACGGGGATTACTTTGTCTCAAAAAGATATCCTGATGAGGCACGTTTGATTGCAGTATTATCAGACGGACTTGGAAGCGGGATAAAAGCTAATATTCTATCCTGTATGACAGCTACAATGCTTTTGCAATTTATAGAAAACGGTCAAATTCCGATTAGAAAAGCTGCGGAAATTATAATGAACTCGTTGCCTGTATGTAAAGTCAGAAGAATAAGTTATTCAACTTTTTCGGCAATTGATTGCGATGACTATGGAAACGCAAAAATTGTAGAGGAAGGAAATCCTGAATTTATATGGATTCGAGATAATGAAGTAATGAATCCCGAGTATGAAACTATCCAGTCAAAAACCTTTAAAAATAGAAAAATGAAGGTGTATAAACTGAAGTTAAAATTGGGAGACAGGCTTATTTTTTGCTCAGACGGAGTTACCCAAGCAGGTCTTGGAGGCGGACGTTTAAAATTAGGACTTCGCAGAGATGGTCTAATTGTGCTTTTAAAAGATAAACTTGCAGATCATCCTGATATTTCAAGCTCTGAATTGTCACAGTACATAGTAAATCAAGCAAGAAATATAGAAACGGATAGAAACCCTAAAGATGATATTTCTGCGTGTGTGCTTTATTTTAGAGAGCCGAGAGAATCTCTTATTTTTACAGGACCGCCTTATCATCAGCAAAAAGATGCAGAATATGCAAGAATGTTTGATAATTTCAAAGGGAAAAAAGCCATTTGCGGCGGAACTACTGCCAATTTGATTTCAAGAGAACTAAATCGACCTATTACTATGGATACAACAATAAGTATTGGAAAATTGCCGGCATGTTCTTATATGGACGGAGTGGATCTTGTAACAGAGGGAATTTTGACTCTTACAAAGACTTTGGAGTATTTGGAATCAAATACAACAGATATTGACAATGCGGCAGGAAAGTTGGTAAAATTTTTACTGGATAGCGACTGCATTAATTTCATGGTAGGAGCCAAACTGAATCAAGCACATTACGATCCGGCTTTGCCTATTGAAATTGAAATCCGTAAAAATATAATTAAAAAAATGGCAAATGTATTGCAGGACAAGTATTTTAAAAAAGTTAGTATTCAGTATATGTGAGGATACCCGCACAAGTTAAGGAAGGTAAAAATGGACGACAAAAAAATTAGTGTTAAAGTTTGTTTAGGAACAACATGTTTTGTAATGGGATCAGCAAATTTGCAGGAATTAATTGAGACAGTGCCTGCAAAATATGGTGATAAAGTTGATGTAACAGGTGTTCCTTGTTTGGGTTTGTGCTCAATTGATTGGGAATTTTCAAAGGCACCTTATGTAAAAGTAGATGATGAAGTTGTAAAAGAAGCAACTGTTGAAAAAGTTTTGAAAGCGATTGATGAAAAGCTTGCAAATAAAGAAAAATAATTTATTAAATATCAAGGCGAAACTATTTTAGTTTCGCCTATTTTAAAAGAAGGTTTTCTGGTCTTATTTTGTTTTTTATAAAAAGAGTGTATGTTTTGAAAAAAATTATGTTTATGCAATAATATAAATAATTGTGGAATATTAAAGAGGTAAAAGAATGGCTATAAACACCCCTAAACAAACATCTCATTTGAAAAGAGAAATTCTTGTAAGATTAATTAAATCATTTTTAAGTGATAATTTTGAAGAAAATACAAGATTGATACCATACGATATGCGTCCGAAAGGGCATGAAGTGCCTTACAGATGCTGTATCTATAAAGAACGTGCAATTTTAAGAGACAGAGCAGTAGCTGGACTTGGTTTATCTATTGAAGAAACTGATGACAGCGAATTACTATCAACTTTAGCTGCAAAAGCTCTAGAAAGAAAAGAGCCTGAAGACAAACCTTTAACAGTTTTGACAACAGCTTGTAAAGGTTGTGTTCCTGCAAGAATTTATGTAACAGACTTATGCCAAGGCTGCGTCGCAAGACCTTGCGTAAATACTTGTAAATTCGGTGCAATCAGCGTCCAAAATGGGAAATCAGTAATCGACCCTGCAAAATGTAAAAATTGCGGAATGTGCGCTCAAGTATGTCCTTATCAAGCAATACAAAAAATAATTGTACCTTGCGAAAACGCTTGCCCTGTTGGTGCAATTGCAAAAGGTGAAGACGGACATGCAAAAATAGATTTTGAAAAATGTATTTCTTGCGGCAAATGTGTAGCAGCTTGCCCATTTGGTGCTGTACATGAAAAAAGCCAAATAATTGATGTATTGAAAAATATAAAAGCAGGTAAAAAAGTAATAGCAATGGTAGCTCCTGCAATAATGGGACAATTGCCCTGCACACCACAGCAGTTGAAAGAAGCAATCCAAGAATTAGGCTTTGCTGATGTATATGAAGTTGCTCAAGGTGCTGATGTAACGACTAAAACAGAAGCTGCTGAATTTGTAGAAAGATTGGAACACGGTGCTGAATTTATGACAACATCGTGCTGTGCAGGATACAATGAGCTTGTTGACAAGCACATTCCTGAAATGAAACCTTTCAGATCTGATACAAAAACTCCGATGTACTATACAGCTGAAATCGTTAAAAAAGAACATCCTGATGCTGTTACGGTATTTTTCAGCCCTTGTGTTGCGAAACGCCGTGAAGCGTTGCAAAATCCAAATGTAGATTATGTTCTAAACTATGAAGAAGTCGGTGCTTGGTTCATTGCTTTAGGAATTCAAGTAGCAGAATGTGCAGAAAGCAAATTCAAAACAGAAGCTTCAGCAGAAGCAAGAAATTACGCAGTAACAGGTGGAGTTGCGAAAGCTGTACAAACTCTTCTTCCTGAAGAAATTCCAGCTCATCCTGTTGTAATTGATGGCTTGAATAAACAGTCAATCAGAGATTTGAAAAAATATGCTAAAAATGGCATGTGCGAACTCGGTAATTTAATCGAGGTTATGGCATGTACAGGCGGATGCTTAGGCGGAAACGCAACAGTAAACGCTTACAAGCCGGCTCTGAAACAGTTGACAAATTACGTCAATGCAAGTGAATCTTTGAAAAGTTCTGAAAAAATAGAAAAATAAAAAAGATAATGAATAAAAAAGAGCCTCATATAGAGGCTCTTTTTTATTTACTGCATTTTCTTTTTCCATCCCAACTTAAATCATTACAATGCAGATAATCCATATTCTCGTTAAATATTACCCAAGCTGTGCAGCGTCCAGCGGCTACACCATTTGTAGGGAGTTTTTTACCTAGGCATTGACTCTCAAATGAGTTTACCCATACTGTATCGACCGATCTACCCATAGGAGTAATCCCATCTTGATATATGATAAAAGCAAAAAGATCTTTTCCATCAATGTTCGGTTTGCTTGTTGAATTAATATCAACGTAAATTGCTCCGCAAGATTTATTATATGCGTTAATACCAGTAGGGGAAGATGATACTTTTTGTTTACACCAGACACTTGAATATTTATCTCCATTTTGAGAGTCAAATTCTACAGATGTTCCGTTTATCATAACAAAAGAAGGTCTGCTATGATTAACTTTCCATTTTGAATCATTAAATCTGTTTGCATATTCTTTTGCAAAACAGGCTTTTTTATTATAAGTGTTTACCCCATCACATTCTCTAACTTTTTTGACGTACTTACTTATTATGTTATTAATATTGTATTGACAAGTTGTATAATCTGATGTTGATGGAATATCGCACCAAGTGTCAATAGTGCCGTTTTCTTCTATTGCTAGAGCAAAAGCTTGTGATAGTAGTGAATAAGTTTGTTTTAATTGATTGACTGTAACTTTCTCCTGATATCGTCCTATGATAACAGGTAATGTCATAGCGGCAACAATGCCAATAATACCAAGGGTAATCAGAGTCTCGGCAAGTGTAAAGGCTGATTTAGCCTTATATAGCCCCCCCCCCCCCTCTTGTAATTTTTTTATTTCTTTAGTTTTTCTTCCTCCCTCCTTTTTTTTTTTTTTTTTTATTATTTTTTTAAAATTTTTCAAAATTTTTTTATATTATTAATTTTAT
>CALVAU010000229.1 GCA_944325615.1 Candidatus Gastranaerophilales bacterium
AGGATTTGTTGAATCTGAATAATCTTCAGGAAGGGAATATTCGCTAAGATCAATTGGAATATATCGCTCAATCATATCGTCCAAGAACTTCATTCTATACGTTATCCTATCATTATTGCCTGATTCTATACGTCTCAAAGTTTTCGGATTGCGAAGAAGTTCAAGATAATTATCAATTATCTTCGGGTGCTCTTTTACAATCTCTGCGCCAGCCACAACTTTATCCCGATTTGACTCCCAAAATTTATTATTTTTAATCATTCTTATCACAATGCTTGTACCGCCTCAGGTAAATATCATACCGTTATTTTTCCTAATGCGGGAATTGCATTTAATAAACTCATACTCAGCTCTGATTTTACCGGGACTTTTCGGCGGATTGGGAATTTTTATGATGAGACAGTATTTTCTTGGACTGCCAAAGGATGTGGAAGAATCCGCAAGAATTGACGGATGTAATATTTTTGAAACTTTCTTTAAGATAGCTCTTCCGCTTGCAATGCCGACTGTTGCTACTCTTGCTCTTTTTACTTTTGTAACTACCTGGAACAGCTTTATGTGGCCACTTATCGTAACGAATACCGAAAGTATGAGGACATTACCTGTCGGACTTGCAATTTTCAAAGGAAGCTTTAGAGAAGTAACCCTATGGGGACAATTACTAGCGTGCTCTGTAATCTGTACAATTCCTGTGAGCGGGGTTTTTCTTATCGGTAAACAATATTTTATCAATGATATTATGCAAGGCGGCGTAAAAGAGTAGTTTTGACCTTTTAATTTTTTTTTGCTAAACTGCCTTTAATGAATATTAAATCTAAATTACAAATTTTATCGGGGGATATAATAGGCGGAATCAATTCTGCAATAGTTGCATTGCCTCAAGCACTTGCTTTTGGTGTAGCCACAGGATTTGGTGCTGGTGCAGGGATTTGGGGCGCAATAATTTTATGTTTTATTGCTGGAATTTTAGGGACTAAAATTCCGATGATATCGGGTCCGACAGGTCCTATGACTATTGTAATCGCATCTATTGCCACAGCTCTCGGATATGATATGCAAGCTGTAATCACAATTATGCTGCTTGCCGCGCTAATTCAAATCTTATTTTCGGTTACAAACATCTCAGATATCGTAAAATATGTCCCATATCCTGTAATATCAGGGTTTATGAATGGCGTAGGCATAATAATTATCCTAATCCAGCTAAACCCGCTGATTGGGCATTCTACGATATCAAATACTTTTGACAGTATTAAAAGTTTTATCCTAAACCTTCATAGCATAAATATGCCGGCAATGTATCTTGGATTGCTCACATTATTAATTGTATTCGGTATTCCGAAAAAGTTAAATAAATATATCCCCTCTCAAATTATCGCATTGATACTTTGTACAATAATTTCTATAAAACTTGGACTTGATATTCCCAAAATTTCTGAAATATCCGTAAGTTTTCCTAAAATAGCATTGCCGATACTGGATTTTGAAAAAATTACGACCTATATTCCATACGCAGCAACTTTAGCTGTTGTATTGTCCGCCGAAAGTATGCTCACTGGACTTGTCGCTGACAGTTTGACAAAAACACGCCATAACCCAAAAATATTATTATTTTCACAAGGTTTCGGTAATATAATTTGCTCACTAACAGGCTCTCTTTGCGGAACTGCAGCTACTATGAGGACTGTTGCAGCCTTAAATACAGGGGCCACAACTAAAATCGCGGCTATTGTTAATCCGATTATTTTATGTCTTTTATTATTCAAATTTTCAGGGTTTGTCGCTGAAATACCGCTTGCTGTGCTTGCTGGAATTCTCATCAAAATAGGTTATGACATTATTGATGTTAAACTCATAAAAGTTATAAAATTTGCACCAAAAGATGATTTGTATGTGCTTGCTCTAGTGTTCCTACTTACTGTTTTTTACAATCTGATATTTGCAGTAGGTGCAGGAATTACTCTAGCTGCACTTTTATACGCTAAAAGAGTTGCTGATAAAGCTCATATAATCCAAAAATCAGTATATGATAAAGATATTATGAAGCTTGAAAAAATTCTTGAAACAGATTACAGACATAAAATTCGTGTCGTTCATATCTCGGGGCAATTTTTCTTTGGTTCTGCCACTCAGTTAATATCTAAATTTGAAGATGTACTAGGTACTAAATATCTCATTATTAACTATGAAGCTGATGATTTACTCGATATATCCGCAATTTTTGCACTTGAAGATATCATCATAAGACTAAAATCTCAACATATTAAAATTCTTTTGGTTATTAAAAATGAAGAAGTACTTAATCAATTAACATCTCATTCAATTATAAGCCAAATAGGAGATCAACACGTTTTTTACAACGAAATTGATGCTATTGAATTAGCTAAAAAATCATTAAAAAACAAAGCTAAGAAAAAATAAAAATTGGGCGCAGTGGGATTCGAACCCACGACCAATTGATTAAGAGTCAACTGCGCTACCACTGCGCCACGCGCCCAAATCGTTAGTTTTTCGCAACAATTCTAGCAAAACAACCAGACAATGTCAATAGTTACAAGATAATAAGATAAAAAGCACTTTTTATTTGCAATAAATCTTTTTTGTGAGAGAATGTCTTTAAAGTGTATTTTTAAGGGGTAGAGTTATGCAAAAGAAATCAGTTAGTAAAGCGATGATAATGGCTGCAGGAGTAGGCTCAAGACTAGAACCGCTGACTTTATCCGTTCCTAAGCCTTTAATTCCTGTCGCTAACCGTCCTGTCATGGATATTCTTTTTGAAAAGCTTAAAATGATTAATGTGTCTGATGTCATTTGCAATACCTACTATCTCGCGGATCAAATTATCAACAGATACTCAAAAAATAACATTGGTATTAATTTTAACTATATCAAAGAAGAAAATTTATCAGGTACTGCTGGCGGACTAAAAAAATGTCAAAACTTTTTTAATAAAGGAGAAACTTTCCTTGTTTTATCTGCTGATGGACTAACAAATGCAGACCTTGAAAAAGGAATTGAGACCCACTTAAATAGCAACGCCATTGCAACAATTGGTATAAAAAAGATTCCGAAAGAAGAAGTTTCTCACTTTGGGGTAGTTGTAACAGATAACAACGGATTCATTACTGAATTTCAAGAAAAACCAAGTGTAGAAGAAGCTAAAAGCAATTACATTAATACAGGTATTTATATTTTTGATTACGAAATTTTCAACTATATACCTGAAAACACTTTTTATGACTTTGCTAAAAACGTTTTTCCAAAGCTCTTAGCTGAAAAAAGTATTAATACATTTGAAATTTCTGATTACTGGACTGACATTGGCACTATCGCTCAATACAGACAATCTGTAAAAGATTTATTTAATAAAGAATGCAATTTCAGACATTCCGATATTATTAAAACATCAAATGGAAGATATTTAAAAGGAAACTCAACAATTCCTGTAGGCACTTGTATATACGGAGATTGCACAATCGGAAATGACTGTCAAATAGGTAAAAATGTCACTATTAAAGATAGTATTATCTGGGATAATGTAGTTATCGAAGACAACGTAACAATTACAGATTGTGTTATAGCTTCAAATTGCAAAATAGAAAAAAATATTGAAAATCTAATTATCGGAGCAAATCAATCTTTTTTTGATGACAGACCTAAAATAAATGCTTGATTTTTGAGAACTTTTTTGATATCCTAAACATATCAAGTGAATAGTTCTTGGGACTGTGGCGCAGCGGTAGCGCAGGGGACTCATAATCCCTTGGTCGTGGGTTCGAATCCCTCCGGTCCCAAATAAAAAAGAAGTAATTTAAAATTACTTCTTTTTTATTTACTTATTCGTAATTTATACTCAATGTAATTTAACGGGACATTTTATCTGCACGCATAAAAAGATTATTCGGCAAAGTTGGCTTTGTGTTTAAGTTTTAGCAGTCGGAAGTAATCGTTTTATATGTTACAAAATGGTCTTTTGATGGTC
>CALVAU010000230.1 GCA_944325615.1 Candidatus Gastranaerophilales bacterium
AAAGAAGCTTTTATATTACTATTTGGACAAGAAGCATTTGATAAATTATTCTAATTAAATTCGTTATTTATTTTACCTACAGGAAACGGAATTTAGTCCTCGTTTTTGTCATGCCTTCAAATTCAAAATATACATGCTTTTCTCATGTTAAATTCCGTTTTAGATAGTCGAATCGGAATTTATTCTAAGAATCATGACTTTTTGGTATAAAACGGAATTTAGTTTAAAAATTCACGACAAAAAAACAAACATATAGAAATCAAGCCAATGAAAATTGGGCTATATATTTTGCACAAAATAGTCTCTTAACTGCATGTAATAAACATTATGAGCAATAGATAATCTTGAAACTTTTGGTTTTTTATCATCCACCTAAAGTCTTTTTAGCAAAATTTACAAAAATATTCAGTTGTTCATCAAATTTATTTAATTCAAACACAGATAAAAATTTAATTAGAAAAGGTATTTTGAAAGGATTTTACTTTTTTGTTGCTGAGCAAATAGCTTTGACTACTGTTTACTTTTTAATTATTTTTTTGTGTTTAGTTATCATTACTCCAACTGCACCAATTGAAGCGAGAGCAAAAAGAAGAATAACGGTGAGCCCTATATCTTTATTTCCAAATAGATACGATGCATTTTTCATTTTGCGGGTAAGACCAAGCTCCATAAAATCGGTAAAACCATATTTGACTTCAACAATATAAATATAGGTGCTAAAAACTTGGCTATACGATTCTAATGATTCGCCCGTACGATATAGATTATATTGCTCATGGAAAATAGTTTTAGCATCTTCTGGTAGTGTCGAATATAAATTAGCCAAATAGTCCCAATCAGTTTCTTTTAAAAGATTGTAAGGCGCCACGCACTTTTCATTCATTTTAGCGGTGAATATCTCGACAAATTGATTAGCCAAGTCGCTCGACGACGCATTTCGATAATATTCAATCTTATCGACTTGGACAATGCCGTTAGCGCCTGCAGCTTGAATGTCGAATTCAAATTGATAATACAAATTAGAGGCGGGGTTCGGAATGATGAATTCATGCTCGCCGGCTTCTAATTTGTCAATTGAAACTGTGTTTGATAAATCATCCAAACTCTCACCATATTTTAAAACAATAGAATTAATTTTGTCTTGTTTGCTCAGTTGGCCTACGGTCAAAACAACTTTAGAAAGAGCAACTGGATAAGCCTCGCTTGTCGTGATAGTGCTAACTGATGGTTCACCTTTTTTTCCGCACTTTATATAGTTCCAATTGTTGTTGTAATTGCTAAAGCAAGCAATGTTCCAAGTAAATCCGCCATTGGTAGTACTCCATTCGCTGTCGTAATTGTTCACTTTTTTACTATTGTAGTCTGGTCCAAAAACAGCGGTAGCGTAGACTTCGCTGAGATTCAAACCTGGATTAGAAGAATATTCATCGGTGACGCTAATTGTCACTGTTGTTGTAATGGATGGGTCTTCGATATTTGTAATAATAATCGTAGTTTTGCCAACCGTAAGAGCGCTCAATAATCCTTCGCTTGTTATAGAAGCAATGGTTGGATCGCTAGATTCAAAATTGAATGTTCCGCCACCCGTGCTCAAACTAGGCGTCAAAGTTAATGTTTCTCCCACTATCATTTCCACCGTTTCAGAAACACCAACAATGGTTGGAGTAGCTGCGGCTTTAATCGTCACATTGCAATCATAATAAATTGTTTCGCTATCACTCACTCTAACGATTGCCTTTCCTTCTTTGACAGGATGGATGCTTACTTCTTTACCATTTGGAGCAATGGTGATATTTTCTTCACCTTCAACAATTGACCAAGTCGGTGCCTCATCGACAAAGATGGGATCAGTAACAGCACTGACAATGCGGTCATTTCCACCGACCGTGATAGTTGTTCTCGTTGGAGAAGTAGTTACACTTTTCAAAGATGTTATATCTTCCCATGAAACAATTTCTTTCATTTCGTTAACAACATCTACACCTGTCAAGCCTTGGCTAAGAGCACTCTCTGCTGTCTCTTTAGCAGCACTGAGTTGACTTTCATTGATACCTGATGCTTCGAAGATATAAAGCATCAGTTCGGGTGAATCCATGTTTTGATAAATTTCTTCGTAAGCATCGGATGCGAGGGTCAATGTGCCATTTTTAAAACCATCGAGTAAATAAGATTCGTAGAAATGCCATTTTTGATTTTTCTCTGCACTGCTTTGGTCAACGGCATGGCCGGTTGTCTCTGCTAGTTCTACATAAGAAAAATCAAAATTGTCAAGTTGCTGGACGAAGCTATCAGAAATTGAATAATGTTCTTTTTTATCGATAAGAAAAGAAGAAAAATCAAGCATATCGATATCAGGATTTTCACCGGAAGTTGAATAATCGATGTCTAATTTAGGAATAACCGTTAAAAGATCATCCCAAAGAACTGCTGAACGCATATTCTTGGCGATAGTCGCAGTCGATAAATTTTGTACTCGCCCTTCAACGGCAGCGTTGTAAGCGGCTTCTACCTTTGCTTCTTCAACACCTGATGCTTCAAAAATCCAAAGGAGAAGCTCAGGCGATTGAAGGCGGCTATACATTTTCGCTTTTGCATCATCAGCAAGAGAAACAAAAGTACCGTCCTTAAAAGACGGAAATAGCCACGATTCAAAGAAATGCCATTTTTGATTTGGCTCTCCTTGTTCTTTATCAATTAAATGGCCAGTTAGAGAAGCGGTATCAATATAACCGCCATCGGCTTGTTGATATTCTTTGACAAAAGCATCAGTATATGCGTAATGCTCATTTTTTGTGCTAAGATGCGACATGACATCAAGAATTGTTCTTTCGCCATCTTCTTCGGCGCTAGCCATAGACAAATCT
The DNA here is from genome assembly GCA_944325615.1 of Candidatus Gastranaerophilales bacterium. Taxonomy (GTDB): domain Bacteria; phylum Cyanobacteriota; class Vampirovibrionia; order Gastranaerophilales; family Gastranaerophilaceae; genus Scatenecus. The sequence goes on from CALVAU010000230.1 coordinate 2,865, forward strand.
TGCGATTGAAGATATGAATTATTGAAATGGAAAAAACCTAGTAGTAAAGGCATGGTTAAACACAAACCAAAATTTTTTATCTTGCTTAACATATGACAAAGACCTCCTTATAAATTGATTGTACATTATTTCGCTGAATAATTATTGTTTTTTGTTCTAGTTTTTCTAAGTCATGGCATTCTCTTCCTAATAAAAAGTCACGTGAAGAACCACCGATCATGTAAAGTTTATGACCATGATTTTCAAAGATGTCCGCGAGCGTTAAAAATGTTTGAGGCAAAGGTCTATCCATACATTCTTATTTTAAAGATAATTTAACAATTAAAAAAGCCCCGAAGGACTTTTTGTAAGAACGATGTTACACGTTAAAGATTATTTATTTAATTTATATTTTAGCGTTTGAGCGGTTTTGAAACGAACAAGTTTCATTTCAGGAATGTCGATGTGGACACCTGTGCGCGGATTCGTACCTTTTCTTGCTTTATGCACTTTTGGCTCTAAGACACCAAAATTAGAAATATGCACATCTCCGCCATTCACTAATTCATCAGAAATAGTATCGAAAAGAGCACCGACAACATCTTCAACAATATAGTTAGGATAATCGACTCTTTGAACGATTCGATCAATTAGATCTCGCTTATTCATAACGTTCCTCCTTTCACTCTTTATCTTATTAT
>CALVAU010000231.1 GCA_944325615.1 Candidatus Gastranaerophilales bacterium
AATAATGAGCTTTTGTTTTTACATTGTTATCAGAGGTTTGTTCAATGGATTTGTTGTAACTTTTTAGAGCTTGAGTATAATAGTCGTGATTATCATAGATTTTACCGACTTCAAAGTATATTTTTGCTCCGGTTTCTTTATCGCCAATTTCTTCAGCCCTTTTTAAAGCTTTTTGGAAGTTTTCTATTGCCTTTTGAGGTTCATTTGCATAAGCAAGTTTTTTAGATTGCAAGAATAATGATTTTAACTCTTTATCTTGCGGAATATAGACTTTGGTCTGGGGTTGTTCTTCTTCTACCTCTGCAGATTCAATAACTCCACCGCTCACTTCCATTTCGGAAACATTTTCAGGAAGATTTTTTGATTTGGTACTTTGTGTCTGTTCTGTAGAACCTTCAGGGAACTTCACAAGAAACTGAGGATTGATTTCTTTTTCATTGTAATTAAAATCAATATCCTGCAAGAAAAGTGCATTCACCCAATTTTCAACAACTTTTGAATCTTTATTCAAAGTTTTTGAAATATACTTATCAAGCTGACGTGAAGCGTTCATCAAATCTGATTTAACCAAATTTATATCAGGATTTGGCTGTGCTAATTGAGCTTGAATTAAACTTATTCTGTTATTTACTTCTTCACTCAAATCTTGCGGTGTACCGATTGCAACCGCTGTATTTTTAAAATCTTTTAAAATTTGAGCAATGTTAATCTTTGAAGATCTCGTCTCCGTAGCATTTGAAGAAGCATTTGCTCTATTTGTATTTTGTCCATAAAGCTGTTGAGCTCTTTGAGACTCTGTCGGAGTAACATTTTGATAAGATTTTACGTATTGAGCATTATCTTGTTCAGTATATTGCAAACCGCGGCTGCGAGAATTATTGGAAGCTTGTTCTTCCATCTCAGCCTGTGTAAGAGTTTTTTTAGTATCTTCATCCTGTTTTTTCTTAACAAGACCTCTGCCATCTCTTACAATATATGGGCGTTGATAAATATTATTTAAATTTAGCCCCATACCGGTTTTACAATACCTCACTAATCTTAATCCGCATTAAAACTGATAATGCGACAATTTAACTATAACCTGAATTACACATATTGTTATCATACTTTCGTATGATATATTTAATTTTTATTTAAGGTTTTTGGAGCTAAAGTCAATAAAAAAATCAAAGAGCTTCATAAAGTGTTGGGGCTTCTTGAACACTTACGTTATTTTCGGGAATTTTGACTACTTTTACAGCAACTGTTCTGTTTGCATATTCAATTTTTATTATATCCCCGATTTTTAGCTGTTTAGAGGGCTTTGCCGGAATATCATTCACCAAAACTCTTCCCATATCAGATACTTCATTAGCAACAGTTCTTCTTTTTATAAGTCGTGAAACTTTTAAATATTTATCCAATCTCATTTTCAAACCTTTCGTCTAAATTGATTTTAACATATAAATTTATTTATGATATAATTCGCATATAGGAATATTTGAGGGGTATGTATTCAAATGAAAAAAATTCTTATTAATATACTATTTGTTTTTATATTAGTAATTTCAGGTAATATAGCATCAGCTAAAGATATAAAATTTATTCAAATTGCAGATGCTCACTATGCTTTAAATAATGATTATTCTAAAGAAGTTCTAGATAAAGCAATTGAAAAAATTAACAATGAAAAAGACGTCTCTTTCGTAATTTTTACCGGAGATAACATCAACAGACCTAGACAAGAAGATTTAATCAGTTTTGTAAGAGAAGCTAACAAATTAAATGTACCGTATTATCTTGCGTTTGGAGATCACGACGTATATAAAAACGGAGGGCTCTCCAAACTAAATTATATAGAAATTGTAAAAGACAATAACTTTTTATACAAACCTAAAGATATTAACTACGTAATCAAAAAAAACGGATTTGTATTTTTGGTAGTTGATGGAGCAAAAGAAGTTATACCGGGTTCTATCGGCTACTACAAAGACAGCACAATAGAATGGGTTGATCAACAATTGAACAAATACAAAAAGAAACCTGTAATCATTTTACAGCATTTCCCGCTTGTTGAGCCAAAAGAACACAAAACACATAAAGTGTATAAACCAGAAAAATACTTAGAAGTTTTAGAAAAGCATAACAATGTAATAGCTATTGTATCAGGGCACTATCATATTAACGGAGAAAAAATGCAAAACGGAATTTATCATATTTCAAGTCCTTCTCTAATGGTAGAGCCGCATTGCTATAAAGTAATTGATATTGTAACCAGTCCCGGATTTTCACCAATGATTTATACCGAGCTTAAGCCCGTTGATGTAAAATAGAGTGCGGATATTGCAATTTTTTGATAATAATATTATAATTGGCTTAAAAAGTATAAAATAGGTAGAATATAGAGGTAAATAATGGAAGAGTCGGGCAACTTAGCATTTAATTTGTTTTTAATAGCATTCTTGCTGTTTTCAAACGGATTTTTCGTAGCTTCTGAGTTTGCGATGGTTAAAGTTCGCAAAACAAGAATCGAGCAACTCGTAAATGAAGGAAATTTCAACGCAAAAATTGCACTTGAAGCAATCAAGGATTTAGACAAATTTATTGCGGCAGTTCAATTGGGTGTTACTATATCAAGTATCGGTCTTGGTTGGGTTGGAGAAGGAACTATTGCAAGAATCATAGAGCCGATATTCGTATTTTTGCCTGGAATAAGTCAAAATATTGCAACCCATACAGTTTCTGTATCTTTATCATTTGCATTAATAACATTCTTGCATGTTGTAATCGGTGAATTGATACCAAAATCAATTGCTCTTGAATATCCGGAACAAACATCTCTTGTAATTGCAAGACCTATGCACGCAATTTCATTTATCTTTACACCTTTTATATGGTTACTTAACGGTTTTGGAAATTCTATATTAAACCTTTTCCATGTACCGCATAAACATAAAGCATCTTTAGTACATTCAACAGAAGAATTGGATATGCTAGTTAATGCAAGTTATGATGGCGGAGTTTTAAACGAAACCGAAAAAGATATTTTGCATAACGTATTCAAATTTTCTGACCTGACAGCAAAACAAGTAATGGTTCCTCGTACTGATATGATATGTATTCCAAATGACATGTCACTCGAAGACTTAAATAAGCTTGCAGCAGAAAGTCAATATACAAGATACCCAGTATATGATGAAGATATTGACCATATTACAGGTTTGATACACGTTAAAGACTTATTTTCTTTATCAATAAAAGATGAAGTATGCCCGATTGCAAAGCTTCAAAGAGAAGTAATGCTTGTACCTGAAACTATTACAATGGATAACCTTGTTCTTGAATTCAAAAAAAGAAAAGGGCAAATGGCTATTGTAATTGATGAATTCGGCGGAACATCAGGACTTATCACATTAGAAGATGTATTAGAAGAAATTTTTGGCGAAGTGCAAGATGAATTTGATGAAGAAGAAGAAATTTGTGATATAGTTGAAATTGAGCCTAACCATTATACAGCAAATGCAATGGTAAGACTTGATGAAATGGCTGAATTTTTCGGTATTAATAAAAACAAAATTGATGATGAAGATATCGATACGATTGCTGGTCTTGTAGTTAAACTATTAGGCAGAATTGCAGAAGTCAATGATACAGTTACCTTTGAAAATCTGACATTTATAGTCAAAGAAGTTGACGGCGCAAGAATAACAAAACTCGATATAATTCAAAAGGTCGAAGAACCTGAACAAACTGAAGAAGTTAAAAAAGATTAATTTATATAAATATCAATATTTTAAACCCCTGTTAGATAACAGGGGTTTCTTTTTGGAAAATTTTTAATTACTAAAAAAATCCCGCATATTTTTTTGCGGGATTTTTATTTATATAAAATTATATGGTCTATGCTTGTTCTTCATTTTTCGGTGCAGCTAATTTAGATCCGATGTAAGAGCCAAGTCCTAAAACAGCTCCTAAACCGATTGCCCATTTTGCACCTGCCCAGATTTTTGTATCTTTTGCTGCTTTTTTAATAGCCTCAGATGCACCTTCTAAATTTAATTTACCATCTTTTACAAAGGCTTTTAATTCATCAGCTTTATCTGTGATAGCTTTAGTATTATCTTCTACTAATTTTTTAATTGCTTCTTTGCCACTCTTAGCTGTTGCTTCAATCTTATCTTCAGTTACACCTAAAACTTCTGCGTGATCTTTTACAAAAGTTTTTAGAGTAGCTTCATCAGCATCATCTGCTATTTTTGCAAAAGCTTCTTTTGCTGCCTGCATTTTTTTACCGTCTTTGAATGATACAGCTTTTGCTTCAACTGCTGTATCTACGTAAGCTTTTTCCATTTTGGCCTTTAATTTTGCAGCATCCTTTTCTCCATCAACAAACTCAGCTACAGCTTCATCTAGTTTGTCTGCATCAGCTTTTATACCGAATTCTGCGGCATTTTCCTTTACAATACTACTCAACTTAGTAACATCATCTGCATCTTTATAACCATCTATATCTAATAATGCTTTTTTAGCATCTTCACCAGCTTTTGCGATTTGAGCTTTTGCATCATTGTCATAGTATCTTCTTACGAAAGCATCTGATGGAGCATCACCTTTTAATAGTGGTTTTGAAAAACGTGCACCATATGCGGCTCCGCCTACTAGACCAACACCTGCACCGATACCTGTATATACGGCACTGTTGTTATTGTTTACTGCATCTACCATATTTGTGTCCTTCCTTTTTTAATACACACTTTCTATATATTCTACAACGTTTCTGAATAATAATATTTGCCATATTTTACAGACTACTGTAACAAATTTTTACATACATAAGTCTGTAACACACTATTACCATTAGACATAATTATTATATCACAATTTTATAAAAATTATTTTTATTTTAGACAATAATATACCCGACGTAGATAAACTTTAATTTTTAAATCATTTATCAACCTTTTAAATGATGTGAGTTTTTGCTGATTGTATAGAATAATAATGTAACATATTTTAACAATTTAGGCGGATTAATGGATCAATCATTTGATTTCACATCTTACAACAACATAAAAAGACTTTCGGAAGAGGAATTAACAGAATTATGGGGGGAATATTTTAGAGATAAGACCCAAAAAGCTGTTAGGGACACTCTAATCGTTCAATACATATATCTAATCAGATATGTAGTAGGACGTGTAAAAGTTAGCCTCCCTGCAACTATATCAATTGAAGATATTGCAGGATACGGTGTTGAAGGACTTATTAACGCCATTGAAAGATATTCTCCGCAAAAAAATACGAGATTTGAAACTTATGCTCTTATAAGAATTCGCGGAGCTATTTTAGACAGAATTAGAGCCCAAGATTTTCTACCGAGAAGCGTAAGGAAAAAAATTAAAGACATAAAAAATGCTCAAGAAGAATTAAAGCAGGAACTAGGCAGAATGCCTACCACAACTGAAGTTGCAAACAAGTTGGAAATGGATCCTGATAAAGTTAATCAGCTTCTTGCAGAAGATACAACAATGACTTCTATTTATGAAAAGAAAGGCTCAAGCGACGATAGTATGGAAATCATAGATACCATACAAGATACAAACAAACTCAATCCGCAAGAGCAAATGGAAGAAAAAAACGTCAAACAGCAACTTGAAAAAGCACTCCAAAGACTTCCTGAGCGTGAAAGAATTATAATGGTCTTGTACTATCAAGAG
>CALVAU010000232.1 GCA_944325615.1 Candidatus Gastranaerophilales bacterium
GGTTTGGACGAACTCTGTTCAATAAAAGTTTATAAGATTTGATTTCTTCTTTTGCTTCTAACAGTCCGATAATTCTATCTGCATCGCGCACAGCTGACATCTCTGGAGTTGTTACGACAATTGCTTCACTTGCACCAGCTACTGCATTTTGAAATCCTTGTTCAATACCTGCAGGGCAGTCAACTAATATGAAATCAAAGTCTTTTTGTAATTCTTCACAAATGTTTTTCAATTGTTCTTCTGTGACAGCAGTTTTATCTCTTGTTTGCGCTGCAGCAAGCAGACAAAGATTTGGGTTTTTCTTATCTTTTACTAGTGCTTGTCTTAATTTGCAACGTTCTTCTACTACATCTACGATTGTATATACAATTCTGTTTTCAAGTCCCAACAATAGGTCCAAGTTTCTTAGGCCCAAGTCGGTATCTATCATAACAACTTTTTTGCCGGCTCTTGCAAGCGCGGTTCCTATATTTGCGTTGGTAGTTGTTTTTCCTACTCCGCCTTTTCCGGAAGTAATTACTATAACTCGACCGCTCATTATTTCTCCTTTTATAAATTTAACTTCAAATCTTTTTCAGGGTATTTATATTTTACGCTTCATGTAATTTATAAATAACAATGTGTTTTCTATTTACTCGTGCTTCCTCAGGGACAAAAGAATCCGTTTTTTGCACATATGGAATATTTACCGTATCAGGTCTTCTTGCAAAAACATCACCAATTCTCAACTGAATTGCATGAAGTTTTAGAGCTCTGATTCTTGAATAGTTATTGCCATCAGATCCTGCATGAGCAATGCCGCCCAATACTCCCCATACTGTAATATCACCTTTAGCTATGATTTCTGCACCTGGATTTACATCACCAATTATCACGATATTTCCGTCAGACTTTAAGTTTTGACCTGAACGGAGTGTTCTTTGCACATACAAAGTAGGTAATTTTTCATTTTCTTTCATGTGCTTTTTAATTTCTTCAAAAGTTTCATCCAAATTATCAAATTCATCTGTCGCGATTTCTACATCTGAACGAACTTCTTCAGTAACTTCTTTTTCTTCATCTTCTTCAGGAAATCTTTCTTCAAAATCCCCTTCTCCGAAAATTTTATCAAGAGCGCTTTCTAACTCTGGATTTACGTTTTCTTCTACTGTACCATCTTCTTTAAAATCAGGAGCTTCAACATTATTTTCCAATTCTGAAACTGTTATACCTAAAGCTTCAGCAGCTGCTTTGGTTTCATCCGATACCGTTGAAATAAATTCCAATTCACTATCCATAGACTCAATCAAAGCTTTTATACTAATAAGCTGAGACTGATTAAGATTAATTTCTCCTAATTTCAAACAAACTCTTTTTTCTTTGGCTTCGGGCAAATCAAGAATTCTGCTTAGTTCATATATAATTTCAGAAGTTTTTCTTGCGTTGCTCAAGTCAACGATAAAACCGTTTTCTACATATCCCTTATCCATGTTTTTCCTTCCGCTAATCCGGTGTTTGCCCATATATCTGAGCACTACTCTTAATAATAATTATACAGATTAATAAATTATTATTCCATGACAATACACGAAACAATTTTTATCTGCAACTTTTAATCAGCAAATTGTAATGTTTGTCAATCAAGAGAATGTATCAAGATTTACTCGTTTTTTAGCCAAGTGTCTTTCCAAATCACTTTTTGAAATAACACCATCGCCGTTTTCATCCAAGCCCTCATTACCTTCATAATATCCATCCCCGCGTCTTGTCAAAATATCTCTTGTCGCAAATCCCGGAACATAAGTTGTTGCATATAAATCGGCCGCAGTTAGCTTTTTACCGCCAAACTTTTTAGTAGCAACTTTATAATATTTTTCAACTAAATCCAACTGCTCTATCGCACTCATTTTTTCAATTTTATCTATGGTTAAATTCATCCCGTAAGTTTTATTCAATTCAGCAATAGCTCCGCTTTCGGTAAATTGAATTAAACCCACCGCTGTTTTTTTACCATTTATGTTTTTATGAGTAATTGCAGGATTCAAACCTGACTCAGAATTCATTACAGAGAGCAGATCTTCATAATCACAGTTTATATTTTTTGCAATTTGTTTTACTTTATCTAAAAATTCTTTATTCAAATGACTTGCATTCAAAGTTGTATAAGTTGGCTTGTATGTCGGCTTGTATGTTGAACTATTATATGATGATGTATTTTTATATGGTGTATAAACTTCCTCATTATAGGTTCTGTTTACATAAGGTGATGTTACAGTTCCAAATGGCTGAGAAATAAATTCTTTTGAATAATCCTTCGCATAATAAGGAGTAGTATATAAACTATTGAATCTTAAATTGTTATAACCGAAATTCATTTGCGGCATCGTAAAAGTCGGGTAATTGTAATTATTGTAATTGTAGTTATTATAATAATTATTGTGATAATAACTGTTATTTCCCCAGAACGAAAATGGTCTGCCTGTCATCATTTGCATAGCAGTACTGAATATCGAAAACGGGTTATACCCCCAGCAATATGAAGGATACATATTGAATCCACAAGTATATCCGCAAAAAGGCATCGGATTATACATATTAAAACTATTTATTTTTACATATCTGAACGACATCATTTCCCCAGTATCCCCGTTATATATATATATAAAGTATTTACTAATTTAAAAATTTACTTTTAGTAACATTTTTGTAAAAAAATATTAAATTTTTATAATATTAATTTATGTAAAAAAATATTTTTATTGTATGATTTTTATAGGGTAAAAATAATTATGTTCAATGAAACTAAGACACACGAGATAACGGTTGACGTTGTAATATTGACAATTAAAAACGGATCATTACAGGTATTGCTTGTAAAGAGGCTAAATGAACCATTTAAAGATAAATGGGCAATCCCGGGAGGTTATGTAAGACTTTCGGAAAATTTAGACCAAGCAGCACTCAGAGTATTAAAAGAGCGTACGAATGTTGATAACATTTACCTAGAGCAATTATACACATTCGGCGATCCTCTTCGTCACCCGAATGCCAGAGTTATTACCTGCGCATATTTTGCATTGGTAAGAGCTGAAGATATTCAAATTGTATCTACACCGGAATTAGGCTGGCACAAAATTTCAGATTTGCCACCTTTGGCATTCGACCACAAAGAAATTATCGAATACTCTCTCAAACGTACTCGCGAAAGATTAGAAATTTGCCCCGTTGCATATCAGCTATTGAATGAAAAATTTACCCTTACTGAAATGCAAAAATCTTACGAGCTTATTATGGATAAAAAACTTGATAAACGTAATTTCCGTAAAAAAGCTCTATCAACTGACGGTCTTATCGAATTGGATGAATATACAAAATCTTCTTCAAAAAGACCAGCACGTTTATATACTTTTGAAAATATTAAATTGAATTCAAAACGTGCACATTTTATTTCGAATAAAAAGGAGAAAAAATAAAAAATGGTTACATTCATTTGGACAATTCAAATAATTTCAGCATTACTTTTAATACTTTTAATACTTCTTCACTCACCAAAAGGTGATGGGATTGCTGCGATCGGTGGAGCTTCTCAAATATTCTCATCACAAAAAAGTGCTGAAAAAGGATTAAATAAAGTAACCGGTATCATTGCTACAGTATTTATTTTATGCACATTCCTTCTCGGCTATGGAATTATTAAGTAACGGATTTTTGTAATGAGCGAAATTTTTTCCCGCAACGAGCTTTTTTGGGGTGCGGAATTTCAAAAAGTGCTTTTGAATAAACATGTTGCAGTCTTCGGTCTGGGCGGAGTAGGAGGCTATTGTGCCGAAGCTCTTGCAAGAGCAGGGATCGGAAATTTAACTATCGTTGATTTTGATTCTGTATCAGAGTCAAATATTAATCGTCAAATTGTAGCACTAAATTCAACAATCGGACAAAAGAAGACAAAACTTTTTAAAAACAGATTAAAAGATATAAATCCAAATATAAATTTGAATATTATCGATGATTTTTATAACGGTAATGATGAAATATTAGACTGCAATCTTGATTTTGCAGCTGATGCAATTGATACGCTTCGAGCAAAGATAAGTCTGCTTGAAAGTTGCGTAAATAAAAGCATTCCGATTATTAGCTCACTAGGTGCCGGAAATCGAATTGATCCTACAAAACTCTATATCTGTGATTTATCAGAAATCGAAAATAAAAATGCACCTTTTGTATCAAACTGCATTTACCAGTTAAAAAAACTCGGTATAGAAAAAGGAATTACTGTTGTTGCAAGCCGAGAAAAACCTTTTTCTTTAGAAAAAATAAACAGCAAAGAAATTATTGAAACAAAATCAGGTGAAAAAATTGAATTTAATAAAATAACGCCTGCGTCAACACCTTTTGTTGCAAGCTGTGCCGGAATTTTTATGGCGTCATTTATTGTTAATAAGTTCATTGAGGAGTCAAAAAAATGTTAAATATACTTGTAACAGGAGCTTCAAAAGGCATTGGAAAAAACATCGCCGAAGAATTAAAAAATATGGGAAATCTTTATGTTACAGGACGGAATGAAGAAGCACTAAAATCAATCGGAGCTAAAGATTATTGCATAGCTGATCTTTCTAAAAATCCTGAAGTTTTAGGGGATTTCATTCAAAAAAATTCTATAAATATTCTGATTAACAATGCAGGAGAGTATATCTACGGCGGTATTGAAACAATGACTTATCAACAAATTGAAAATCTTCACAATACAAATTTAATATCCCCGATATATTTAATTTCAAAAGCTGTACCTTATATGAAAGAAAAAAGATTTGGCAGAATTATAAATATCGGATCAATTTCAGGAGTGATGGGAGAAGCAAACGCGAGTCTTTATTCATCATCTAAAGCCGGATTGCTAGGACTTACAAAAGCTTTGGCACTTGAGCTTGCTGAATTCAATATAACAGTCAATACTATAAACCCAGGCTGGGTAGATACAGAACTTGGAAATGATTCAATCGAACAATCCGAATTTTCTAAAGAAGAAATTATAGAATGTATCCCTCAAAGACGTTTTGTACAGCCAAAAGAGATTTCAAAACTTATCAGATATTTGATTTCGGAAGATGCAAAAGGTATCACAGGACAAGGGATAAATATTTGTGCAGGGCTGAGTGTAGGAATTTAACAAAACGCATCAACCCTGACTAAAAATATTTATTTGCTACTGTATAAATTTATTAAAGTTTTTTTATCCATACATTCTAATTCTGTTAATAATTCATGTGTATTTGTAGCTTTTGTCTTTAATAAAAAATTATTTGGTTTTGGATCTTTAAAAAGATCAATTACTTTAGCAAAAATACTTCTCGGCTTTACATTTTCAAAAGATAGAGCCATCTGAGTTGTTCTTTCTGGGGATTTACTTAAGAAAAAAGATACACCCATAGTAGCATCAAATTTTTTCGAAAAGCTATCAACTACAGGATAAGACTTAATAACATTAAAAAGCGGTTCTGAAATTCTTGCGGCATCACGATTCAATGCGCCAAAAGACTGGCCTGAATAATTGTTTACACTTTGAATTTTCATATAAATATCCTTTCAAATTAAAATGGGGTACCTTCCTACTCTATTATGAAAGAATTTTATTTGCAATCATTTCAGCAGTAATTTTTAAACAATCTAAATTCTCACAAGTTGTCTGTCTATGTTCCCACAGACAAGGTTTAATCGGACAAGTATCCTCTGCCTTTATCGGAGTAATAAAATCACATTGAGGGATTAATTTCTTATCATCCGTTGGCCCAAAAATGACGTAAGTTCTTGTCTTTAATGCTACCGCAACATGCAACGGTGCAGAATCAGAGCATAAAAACGTTTCAGCCTTCGCTATCAACACAGCCAAATCTTTCAAACTTTTTGTCTTGCCATAATAATCTTCAAAATTTTTATTCTTTACTGTTGCTCGTATTTTTTCAATACATTCTTTATCATCCGGTCCACCTGCAAGAATAACTTTTTTGCCTCGCTCAATCAAAATATCAATAGTCTTTGCCCATACGTCAGCATTAACTGTTTTTATCATTCCTTTTTGTACACTCAACTTGCTCACACCCGGGTGTATCAGAACCGAATTTGGTATTTTTTCCTGAGGCTCTACATTTATTTCAGGCAAATATGTCTTATGTTCAGTAACAGCGGATATCAAATCTTGGTACATATCACACGCATACTGATTTTTGTTTAGCG
>CALVAU010000233.1 GCA_944325615.1 Candidatus Gastranaerophilales bacterium
TGCTAAAATCATACTGTACCGAGTTTGGTAGAGTATGCGTGTGTAGCTCAGTTGGATAGAGTGTTTGGCTACGAACCAAAAGGTCGGGGGTTCGAATCCCTCCACGCGTAAATAAAAGCGACTTCCAGAAATGGAAGTCGTTTTTATTTATATAATTTTTTTTTGATTTTAATGTAAGTCTATTTGTAATTTAACGGGACATTTTATTTATCCGCAAACCAAGAGTATATTTAAAATTAATATTAATATATTGGCAAAATAAACTATATAATGAGATATCTTCTTTTATTATTTATTAGATTAAAGTAGTAATAAACTATCAGGTGAAATTGCAAAAATAAAAAATAAGTACATAGTATTGCTTCTAAAATTTTTCACTTATTTAACTACTATGCTAACTCTTTAGTCTATTATTGGCATAGCCTGAAAATAGTTTGCTGAAGCCTGCAATCATTTATCTTGTAAATGTAACAATTTGCTATTAATTTCCCTCTTTTTTTAAAGTTTTGAAAAAAATTGTCGATATGAGGTATGTAACATAAAGCCAAAATTTTTGTTACATATTTTACTTGAAACTTAAGAAATTAGCAAAAGGACATGCGATGTCATATGAAAATAACTTTCTTTATTTAAGGAATGGAAAGGATAAAATTTCATACGATAGCCTCATAGATAAGCTAGAAAAGAAAAATTTATCTAGCAATAATAAGCTGCTTCAAATTTTTAATTTCTTTGATAAAGATGGAAACGGAGTGCTTGAGATAAAAAATGCTAACGGTGTGAATGAAATGCAATCTCTTTGGAATGCTGTTAAATCATCTGCGTCGAAAAACAATAACTCTATTTTTGAAGATTCTGAAGCTCAAGAATTACTTACAAATTTGGTAGATTCAACAGGAAAAAGCCTTGCTGATAATAAAATATCTTCAACTGATTTATTTGGTTTTTTAAAAGCTTTAGTGAATCAACCAACAGTACAAGCTAATCAAACTCATATTTTAAAAGAACAACAAAGCAAGGAAGTCGCTTGCCAAATTATTGATGAAAATATGAGAGATGCCTTCGAAATTTTTAATTCACAACACTTGGGAGCTATCACAGAATCATATGACAATGCAAAAGATGCTGATGATGCTTTGAAATCAACGAATGTATTTAAAATTTTAAATTATCAGCAAGCAGGCTTAAAACAATTAATTGAAGCCAAAAACAAAAATCTAACAAAACGTGAATACTATGAAGAAAACAAACAAAGAATTAAGGACATGATTCTAACAAGACTTAATGTCCTTAAAACAGCAAGCGGTGTTAGCTATATTGATTCTTTTAGAGGAGAATACTCAAAAGAAAAAATGACTGAATTTATTAATAATTATGTTGAGAAAATTTGTTCAGATGCTTCAATGGAAGATTTGAAAAAAATACAACAACAGTTTGTTTCATATAATCAAGTAGAAGAAACTGAAGCCTTAAGTAATTTAGTAAAAAGCGCAAAAGATTACAATGAAAATTGGAAAGATACCACAATCAAACCATTGGGTGCTGAAGGAAAATCTATTACTCTTAAAGGACCTGACAAAGGAATTGTTCCAAGCTACTGGGACAGCGATGAGCCAATTAGCTTTGAGGAAGTATATAAACTGGAACGAGGAACTGAATTTTCTCAACAACAAGTTGAAAAATATGTTCAGGCTAAAACAGAGATGGAAACCGTAATAAATGCTTACAATAAAAAACAACAATTTATTGAATTTACCAATGCCTTAAGAGATGAGAAATTAACGTTAACTGAAAAAGAAGAAAAACTTCTGACAGGATTTGCTGAATTCTATTCTTTGTCAGAAGATGGTGGACTTAGTCAGCTTCAAAAAGTTATTGATAACTCTAAACTGCCTGTTACTATAGAAAATGGAAAGTTGAACCTAAGTAAATTTCCTGATGAAGCAAGTAAAATAGACGCAATAAACCAATTACTAAAGATTGCAGGTTCAGAAAAAGAGAATGAATTTAAGGCATTTTTAGGAGACAAAACTATTGAAGAATACCAATTATCATTTGAAAAAACTGCAAATGATGTATTAGGTAAAGAAAATGGAAAATTATTGGCCGATGCAATGGTTAATGACAATATGGGAATGATAAAACGCTATACTGGCAATTCTTCTATGGCTGGTATGGGATTGACTGTTGTTGGTGGCGTTCTATGCTTTACCCCTTTAGCTCCTCTTGGTGCTGGTTTTGTTACAGCTGGAAATACACTAGCAATTGGTGGTATGGTCGCTAAAACAGGACTTGGAGTAGCTGATCTTGTAACCAAAGATGTACGAACTCAAGAAGAATTAGAAGAACTTACAAAAGATTTTGTAATGGATGCAGGTGGTTTTATTATCGGTATGAAAGCCGGACAAGCTGGTGTAAAAGCTTTTAATAAGTTGATCGATCAAAAACTTGTTGCAGTATTTGGAGAACAAATCTCTCAAGGTAACAAAATGCAAGCTTTAAAAACAATATTTGCAAACCCTGAGTACTTAGAAAATTTTTCAAAAGCTGCAGGGGCTAAAATTAGTACAGACTTTTTGATTTCATATATGGGTGATTTGGCTATGATGGGAGCTTTAGATACTCAAGATGATTGGAAATCTCTACTTCAAGCTAACCTCACAGGTATTTTAGTCGGTATGTCAGGTGATATCAAAAATGTTGCAGGGGTAAAAGATGTAAAAATTACTTCTGATAATATAAAAATAGGAACTTCTATATATGATGCAAAATATGCTATGCCGCCTTATAACAAACTTACTGCGGCACAGTTAAAAGTAATTAAATATATTGATATGCAAAAAAGAAAGGGTATCGATGAAAATGTTACCAATGCAATAATAGATAGAATAGATAATTCTGCTCCACCTAATTTATTCAAGTATTTAGAAAAATTAAATTCACCTGAAGACTTGGCGAAATTTATAGCTGATCATACTGTACAAGAAACAACCCAAATAAGAAATAAAAACTTGGAAATGGAAACTACCACATATGATATGGTAGAAATAGACGGAAAAACTTGGTGTGCTCCAGAAGTTGCAAAAAGTCAAATTGAAAACATATTAGCTTTAAAAAGATTTCTAGATACACAATCGACTCCAGAGACTATAAATGTAACTCGTACCGAAGGTGTTGATGTTATGAATAGTATTAAAATAGGTGATAAAACTATTGCTGAACTTATGAACGAAATCGGTTCTGATGGCGACCCTAAAGAATTACTCAAAATTTTAAATAATGGTGAAACGGTAGTTACATATGACAATTTCGTTGGAACATCTTTATTGACAAAAGAACAAAGATTCCCTAATTCAAGTAAAAATATTAATAATGGCAATGTCGCTTTATTTTGGGATATAACGGTACCAAAGGGAGCTAAAGGTGCTTTTATAGAAAATCTAACAAGTGAAAATATTATGTCAGAAATGGAATTTTTACTCCAAGCAGGTAGCCAACTTAAAATAACTGGTGCAGAATTTAAAGATGGTGTTTGGCATTTAAAAGGTGAGCTTGTTGGAGTTAAAAATGCTAAGAATTCAAATTTAACTAATAAACCTCAAGGTTTAACAACTGAAGAAGAAGCTTTAATTCAAAAGGCAAAAACTGAAAATCCGGCTGAAGTCGTTGCAGATAAAGTTAAACAGCAATGGACTCAAGCTGATTTACAAACAAGAGTTGAAGAAGAACCTGTTGATTTATTTAACTTAGATCCAAAAGCAGATTTAAGAAAATCCGCTCCTGAAGTTAATGATGAAGTAACTTCATTAATTTTTACAGGGAAATTAAAAGAAAGATTAACACAACGTTATAATGATATGGGTAAAGTTTTAGAAGAAATTGCACAAGAAAGAAGTGCGGATATTAAAAAACTCGCAAAAGATTGTGGCAGTAACAAAAAACAATTTACAGAAGGCGTTGTTAAAATCTTGGCTGAAGAAATGGGCTTGAAGGGTTTTGAACCTAAAATAGAATTCGCTGAAATGGAAGGTACTGACGGTTTAGCGGATTGGACTACTGGTACAATTCAAATTAATAAAAACACAAATAATGCAAAAAAAATAGTAGAAATTCTTTCTCACGAATTTACCCATATGCTTCAATATAGAGATATTTTAGCTCAGTATGGTGAACAAGGATTAAGAGAAGTTATTATGAATGACAAGGAAATAGCTGCTAAAGATAAAGACGCAGAAATTAAAAAAGTTCTTGAAAGTCCTTTTACTGCGAGATTATTAGAAAATTATAATGCATTAAAACATTCAGAAGTTGGCGCTTTGAATGAATATATCACTAGAATTTATAAAGACGAATTTGCAAATCCCATTAATCCAAATTTAGATATGAAAGGATATGTTGACCAAGCCTCAGAAAGAGAAGCATACCGATTTGGCTCTGAACAATTTGGCAACAATGTTGAAGGTGTAGAACAGGATTGGTTAATTGCTGATGAAAAAACAAATGTTCCTGAAAAACTTGGTACAACAAAGAATGGTGCAAAATATAGGATTGACGAATATGGACAAATTCACAGAAATCTTCCGGCAGGGATTGTTAGTGATTTAGCTTCTAGATTCAATGAAATGCTTGGTGTTAAATCAACAGATTTGAATAAATACAGAAGAAGTTCAAGTTTTGAATTAACAGCTAGAAATACGAGAATATCAGATGCTCAAGTTGATAAAATGTACAAAGAAGTTCTTAGAACATACAAAGCAATGTATGATAATAAAGAATTAGCCAGAGAATACGCTAAAGACTATTTAGATGATATAAAAAATACTTTAGCCAAAGATCCTGAATTAAGAGAACATTTCGCATGGATGCAGGAACATCCGGAATTGTTTGGTGATGTCTCAGTACGTAATATTAGAGATGGTTGGAATGAATATCATTCAAAAGATCAGCACACATCACCTTGGAAGATGCACCTCTTTTCTGATTCTGAAATGGATTGGCGCACTATGTCAGAAGTAGTTATTCCTTACTTGAAAGAACAAGGAGTAAATTGGAAAACTGCTGATGAAATACAGCCTGTATCAGAATTGGAAGGTTCTCAAAAAGGTAAAGCATTTACGATTTATCCAAAAAATAATGAAGAAAT
The DNA here is from genome assembly GCA_944325615.1 of Candidatus Gastranaerophilales bacterium. Lineage (GTDB taxonomy): Bacteria > Cyanobacteriota > Vampirovibrionia > Gastranaerophilales > Gastranaerophilaceae > Scatenecus. The sequence continues at coordinate 5,144 of CALVAU010000233.1, forward strand.
GGCAAAGATTGCAAAAGATTTAGATTATATTATCAGAAATAACAATTTGGTCAGAAATGATTCTAATATCGAAGGTGACAGACAAATGGGATCAACTGGGCGATTATTCTATCGTTATGAATGGAATTCTGGTCAGTATAAAGATGAAATATTAGATCTTTCTAAGGAAAGCGATAGTAGAAAATGTTACAGTAGATATGATTCAAATAGGGGGATTGACCCTGTTACAGGAGAAAGCAAATATTTAGCTGATGATATGACCCCAGCTGATGATATTTGGTTAAACTTTGATCCTGCTGCTGGAAATTCTAAAGTAAAACCTCAATCTACAAATAATCAAACAAGTCATATACAATTACAGCCAAATCAAAGATATGAAATAAAAGAATTCCCTATTTTAAAAATGGCTGATTATGAATTGGATTTAAATCAACCAAGAATTAAACAAGCTCTACAAGGTCTAGTTGAAGGACAACAAGTTACTGTTGGCAGGGAAGGTAATATAACAATACCGGAAGAACATACAAGTGTATCTCGTCAACATGTAATTATTGAAAAACGTAATGGTAAATTATATATAATAGACAATAATTCAACGAATGGAACAAGTATAATTGAAAGTAATTATCAAGGTGGTAAACCCCAACAACCAAGTAAAAACTATAATTTAAATAACATTATCGATAGTTCTATAAGCAATACACCTAAGCATATTATTGAAAAAAGATTGAATATTCGTAGTTACTTAGAGCAAAATTTCCCTGATGAATTTAATAGAATTATGGTAAAAGTTGGTGATAATAATGCTTGGAAGATTAAATGGGAAGATATTATACAAAATAATTCAACTCTTGAACAAGATCGAGCAACTTTAAATAGACTTTTCAATGATTTATTTTAAATAATTTGAAATCCTATATCTTTGATTTGAACCCAATCGCCTTTAACAAGCTTTGTCTCGTTTAAAATCTCTTTACCATTGATTTTAATTCCACTTGAAGCAGGTTTAACAACATATCCATCTAATGTCGGATTAAATACACCTAAACTAGTATTTAGAGGTACTTTATGTTCCAAATGTCTATATATCAAACCAACTGTACTGTTATTATCTAAATATTTTGGAACTAATTTATCAGGATTTTTTACATCAGACATTTTATAGTGAAATACTCTTGGATCTAAATTTTTGCCTGTTTTTGATATGTTGAAAATATTACCGTGCATTGCATCAAAAAGATATTTATTACCATTTTTAGCTATAATCTCATTCCAAGCATGACCACCTGTTGAATATTGTCCTTGTACGAATCTTGTTAATAAACCTATTTCATCACCTAGTAATTTAGTTAATAGCGCGCGATGTCTGCACATACCTGCACCACTATTTATAATTTCACCTAATAAAACTTCTTTAGTTTCAAAACTGTGCATATTAGATACTAGATTTGAGATCTTAGAATTATCTTTTGAAACAGAAAAAACTTCATCTACAAATATCATCATTTCATCAATTTTTTGAGTTTCCGTAAAGTTTTTATTTGCAATTCGGTTTTTGAATGCTTTAACTGTTTGATTTAAAATTCTATCTATGTTTTTGTCTATAATTACGATTTCTTGAAGTCCATTACTAAATCTTGACACATTCTGTCCAAATTCGTTAAATTGTGCGTGAGGTCCGCAGTATCTAAAACCATTTATAAAATGTTCATTTTCTGAAATAATATTTTTTGCATATCTATTACTTTGTTCAATTGCCTCTTTTGGAGCGAAATAAGTACCTGCTTTATTCATATTAGGTATAGTATATTCCCCAGTTCTAACGTGGGCAAGAAAATCTAGGTCCTTTGAACTTGACTTTCTTATGGTTGTTGTAATTTCACCATTAGAGTGAAATCTAAATAAATGCTCTCGAGTGCCAGTTTTGTTGTATAAATTAAGAGCTTTTGTTCTTTTAGATAGTAATTCTATGGTATCAGAAACACCGTACTTAATGGCATTCGTAATATTAGAACTGACAGCTCTTACTCCAGCTGGAGCAGACTGAAAGATTTTGGTTATACATTGTGTACCAATTCTTGCGAACATAAATATCCCTGTTTCCCCTGTATATTTAATAAAGTATTTTTCTTATCAAAAATTGCCTTCTGATTTTTACAATTTAATATTAATTTTTATATTGATTAATATTGTTTTTTATGTCCAATTTTATTTCAATACTCATTTTTGTTGTTACAAATAATCATATAAGTTGTTTCTTTATTTCTAATATAAGTCTATTTTTTCAGGTTTTGTGCATTTTGAATTAATTGTTCTGTTTCATCTTTGTCTAAGTTGTTCTTGATTATATAGTTGATTGCTGGCATGTTATAATTATTCTCACTAAATTCAGGGTTAGTTTCTAAAAACTTTTTAGCGAGCATAAGTTTCATTTCTTTGTCATCGCCAAGAAATTGAAAAAGTTGAAAATTATCATACAATCTGTTCCCTTTTTTATCTTTAAGGCTGGCTGCTTCTTTTAGAATATTTAAATCGTTTTCTGATTGTATTGCATCGGCAAAGTCGTCAGACCAGGCTTTTGAGACAGATAGTTCTTTTAATAATTTATCAATTTCTTTTTCTAACATAATAAAAACCTTTCTACATTTAAAAATACGGAATTGATAGGCGTATTCTTTAAGTAAAAAGGTTTTATTGTTACTTTTTGTAATAAAAAATCAGACAAGACCTTCTTTTAAGGCTTTTACAGCAGCTTGAGTCCTATCATCAACGACAAGTTTTTGGATTATGTTGCATACGTGTGCTTTTGCGGTATGTTCGCTAATTGTGAGAATTTCTGCAATTTCATTGTTTGATTTGCCGTCAACAACAAGTTTTAAGACTTCATATTCTCTTTGTGTCAGATTTGCGTGCTGTTCTTTGAACATTGCTCTAGACATTTGTCTTGGTGGGATTACTCCGCAGTTTTTCTCTCTTAAAATAGGCACAGCAAGAGGATCAAGCCACATTGCACCATCTTTGACTGTTTTGATAATCATTTTTAAAATTTCTGTATTAATATCTTTCATCACATAAGCGCAAGCCCCGGCATGAAGTGCATCAATAACTTCGTTTTCTGAAATATGAGATGTTAGAATAATAACTTTTGCTTTTGAATCAATTTCCAAGATTTTTTTTGTTGCCTCAATCCCGTTCATATCAGGAAGTCCTATATCCATTAAAGTTATATCAGGATGAATTGTTTTATATTTTTCGACAGCCTCTTTGCCTGACTGTGCTTCCGATATGATTTCAAGATCTTTATGCTCTTCAAAAAGAGATTTCAATCCCACTCTCATAAGTTTTTGGTCTTCTACAAGCAGGATTCTAATAGCTGAATTTGTCATTATCTCCTCCAATTCTAATTGTTTTGGGTATTATCATTAAAAAGCTTAAAGTTGTCTTTTAAATCAGCCGGATTAAAAAAGTTTGTGTCTATATTACAAGGAGTTTCTTTTTAAATAAAATTTGATGTCATATTAGCCTTAAAATAATAATTTTTAATAAAAAATTTATTTTCATAAGGTAGAAAAATTTTTAAGTTTAGGTTAGAATGTCAAGGACAGACATAAGGGATATGAACTAATGAAGTATTCAAAATATTCAGCTATAATTATCGGCAGCGGGATTTCAGGATTGTACGCCGCTTTAAAAATAGAGCAGCAAACACATTTGGCTGACGGAGTTCTTTTAATTACAAAGTCAGAGCTTGGGGAAAGTAATTCAAAATATGCTCAAGGCGGTATGGTCGGTGTTTTGAAAGAAAATAAATCCGATTCTACAGAATCTCACATAAGCGATACAATAAAAGCCGGAGCAGGTCTGAGTGAATTGAATACGGTAAAATTTATTTCCGAAAATTCAGATAAAGTAGTAAAAGATTTATTGAATTTCGGAGTAGAATTCGACAGAGATGAAAATAATAATCTAACCTTTACTCTGGAAGCTGCTCATAGCGTAAGAAGAATTTTACATTCGGGTGGGGATGCAACAGGCAGAAAAATTGAAGAAGCCTTAGTAAAGAAAGTAAGCGAAAACCAAAATATAGATGTATATGAAGAAACGGTTGCAGTTGAACTTTTGGTAAATATGGCAAATGAATGCAAAGGTGTTATTGTATTCAATGATATTACCAAAGAATATGAAGTTATATATTCTTCAGCCATAATTTTAGCGACAGGCGGAATCGGTCAATTATATAAATATACAACAAATCCGATAGGTGCTACAGGTGATGGTATGGCCCTAGCATATAATGCAGGCGCAGTTATGCAGGATATGGAATTTGTTCAATTCCATCCGACAGCACTTGCAATAGATGGTGAAGAAAATAGATTTTTAATATCTGAAGCTGTACGAGGTGAAGGAGCAAAACTCGTGGATGCTGATGGTATTGAATTTATGTACAGATATCACGAAAAACGAGAGTTGGCTCCAAGAGATATCGTAACTCGTGCAAATTATAATGAAATGCTTTCTAAAAAGTTAGATAATGTATATTTGAATGCAACTTGTATAAATGCAGAAAAACTTGCCAAGCGTTTCCCGACAATTTCAAAAAAATGTCTCGAAAATGGGATTGATATATCAAAAGATTTTATCCCGGTAGCTCCTGCTGCTCATTATATGATGGGAGGAATTAAAACTAATATTGAAGGTGAAACCTCAATAAAAGGACTTTATGCAATAGGTGAGGTTTCCTCAACAGGACTTCATGGCGGAAACAGACTTGCAAGCAATTCACTTTTGGAATGTGTTGTTTGTGCTTATGAAGTTGCAAATTACTTAAAGACATTGGAGCTCGTGCCTCCAAAACAAATTGATGTTTGTATAAAAGATATTATAGAAAAGTACTCTGATGAAATATACTTAGAAGAAATTGATGTTACACAAATGAAGAAAAATCTTCAAAATATTATGTGGGATGGCGCAGGAATTTTCAGAAGTGAAGAAACTCTATCAAAAGCCCTTAATGATATAGAAGATTTGAGATCAGCTTTTCACCGTACAAATAAGTGTATTTCAAGAGCGGAATATGAGTTTAGAAATATGCTTACTGTTGCAGAAATGGTTGTAATTTCAGCGTTAAGAAGAAAAGAATCTAGAGGTGCTCATTACCGTACTGATTATCTCCAAACTGATGAAAAAGCAAGACACAGCTGTCTTACAAGATCATCATTAGAAGATCTTAAGAAGTCTTTATATACAAATGAAATTGAAAAAGAGCCGATTTATTACAGAATAAATAATAATAAGTAAGGAGAAGAAAATTGTTAAATAAGTTTTTAATGGAAGATCATGTAAGAGCTGCATTGATTGAAGATATCGGATATGGAGATATCACGACTGAAAATTTGGCAGAAGAAAATGATGTTTTGGAGGGTTTTTTAAATACTCGTGAAGACGGTGTGCTTTGTGGCTGCGAAGTTTTTAAAACAGTATATAAAATGCTTTCAGATAAAATTGAAATTAAATTTAATTTCAAAGACGGCGATGTTATAAAAAAAGGTGATAGGCTTGCTACACTAAAAGGCCCTGCAAAAGAACTTTTGATGGGAGAAAGACTCTCTCTCAATTATATTCAAAGGATGAGCGGCATAGCAACAGAGACAAAAAAATATCAAGATGCTATTGCTCCTTATCATGCAAAAATTGTAGATACAAGAAAAACTACTCCGAATTTTAGAATTTTTGAAAAATATTCAGTAAAAACAGGCGGAGGGGCTCTCCATAGATTTAACTTGTCAGACTGTGCGATGATAAAAGATAATCATATCCGTCTAGCAGGCTCAATTACAAATGCCGTTGAAAAGTTACGCAAAAAGCTTTCGCATGCTCATAAAATTGAAGTTGAATGCGATACTCTAGAGCAGGTTGCAGAAGCGGTAAAAGTTGGTGCAGATATAATTATGCTTGATAACATGTCTGTTGAGAATATGAAAGAAGCTGTAAAATTGATTGATAAAAAAGCAATAATTGAAGCCAGCGGAAATGTAAAATTGTCAACTGTAAATGAAATAGCCTCTACAGGGGTAGATATAATCTCCTCAAGTGCCATTGTAGCAAAGGCTCCGGCTTTAGATATAGCGCTTGATATGTAATGTATATATAGTGTAAATATAACACTAATTGTAAAGCATCTGAAAAAATAAATTTTCAGATGCTTTCAGCATTTTCGGCAAATTAATAAAAATAATTTCAAGAAATTGTAAACATTTCTTAATTCATTGTCAAAAAATTTTTTTCTTTGATTTAATATGAGTGTACAGATACATTACTCAGAAAAAATTGGTGGAACATGAAAATTAATTTACTCAATTACAACAACCCGCATTATTCGGGGACAGCGTTGGGAACTACAGACCCGCAGACCTTTAAAGAGCGAAATTATGCGGAAATGTGTGACAAAAAAAATACAAGAGGATATAATGTGAACTTTAGCGGCAGTCAGGTGCAAAATGTGAGTGAGACTGCCGCTAATGTTTTAAAGAAATCCTTAGGTGATAAAATCCTCTCTAGCAAGACATTTGGAAAATTGTTAGACTATGCAGAAGCGAATCCTATTCCTTGTAATGCATTTTTCTCATTAGTTTTAGCAGGTATGCTAAGACCGGCAACAATTATGGCATTACCTGATAAGGATGGAAAAAATAAAAAAGATAAATTGAATGCCGCTGCACACGCAGTAGCATCCGGTGGAATCGGTTTTGTATTTTCATCAGTAATTATGAAGCCGTTTGATGATGCTATGAAAAAAGTTAAAGATAACCCTGCTAAATTCTTAGGCAAAGGAGCTGAAAAATATTTGGGTGATTTGAAAGCTAAAGGACTTACGAAAACTGCAAAATTCAGAAATGTAGAAAAACTTATGAAAATGGGTCCAGATATAATAATAGGTATTCCAAGATCAATAATTACAATAGCACTGATTCCTCCTATTTTAAAATATGTCTTTGGAATAGATCCTAAAAAAGAAACCAAAAAAGAACAACCGCCTGTGCAACAAGAAAATGTAAATAATATACAAGTTTCTCAAGTTGCATTAAATAGCCCAGCGTTCAAAGAAATCAAAGGAGGTGTTCAATAATGCAAGTGTCTTTAAATAATATAAAATCTTATCAAAATTATAATAATTATCAAAATAAACAAAATCAATGCAGACCGAAACCTTCATTTGGCAGTGCGGCTTCAGTAGCAGAAGATATGGGGCAAGTTATTGCAGAAGCAGTATCTTCAAAATCCAAGTTTATGCAGCCTCTTACTGATGCTTATGATAAAGCCACAGATTGGATTGCCAAAAATCTATACGGCAACCTGATGAATACAGGGATTGTTGGTAAGTTTATAGAAAAAACTAAGGCTAGTAAATATATAATAAATCACATAATGACTATCGGAGCAGCTGTCGGAACTGGTATGTATATTTTAAAAACTTTAGCTCTGCCTGAAGATAAAGTGGATGAAGACGGAAAAAAAGTTTTAGTACTAAACCACACTCTAACTTTTGGAGTGTCAACTGCGGGTGCATATTCGATTGATGGTTCTTTATTTAATAAATGGCGTCAAGTAACTCAAAAATATGCAGAGTTGTATTTGAATGATCCTCAGTTAGGTCAAAAAATTGCCAAGATAAATGAAGAGTTAAAGAAAGCCGGTAAGAATAAAATCGATTTAATTGATTATGCAAGTGATTATCGGAATGATCCAAAACTTGTGAATAGATTGAAAGGTATGGATGTCGGAAAAACCTTGTTAATTGTAACCTTAATTTACAGATACTTGGTACCGGTAGCGGTAACACCTATTGCAAACAAATTGGGTGATAAATTCCTTCTTCACAAAAAAGAGCAAGAAGCGAAACTTCAACGAGCATAATAAATAAAAAAGCTCTGCTTTCAAGCAGAGCTTTTTTTAACAATAAATTGTGAAAAATTATGAATAGCTTGAAAAAAAAACGTATTTATAGTATTTTTCTATCATATAATCGGGGTGAAATTAAGGGAGTTAAAAAATGACGGAAGATGGCAAATTAAATTTAGAGGCGATAGCCGAAAAGTATAATTTGTTAGATGTTTCAAATACAGAAACATTGCTTTCGCAGCTTGCACTTATTGAAAAAGAATACCCCGCAGAAGATTTGATTAAAATATATAATTATATACTGACAAATTCAAAATTTCCTGAAGTTTTGATGACAGTGATATCACTTGCTGATCGATACAGAAATCATTCTACATTATCAGTTCTAGTCGATATTTTGCTGTTAAAAAATGCCGATAATTTGGATTTGCAAGAGAAAGAAAGTTATATAAATTTGCGTGTAATGTGTGCGAAAGCTATTGCAAATTACCGCGACACATCTGCTGTTACTCCTCTATTGTATTGTCTGAATAATAAAGATGAAAACTATAAAGTGCGTTTTGCTTGTGCTGATGCTTTGGGCAAAATCGGGGATAAATATGCAGTTGCACCATTGATAGATGTAGTAAAAGATGAAAATGAGAAATCCGTATATCTTAGAGAATCTGCAGCTTCAGCATTAGGAATGCTAGGAGATATCAGAGCAGTCGATCCTTTGGTAAGTATTTTAGAAACTAAACAAGGGATTATAGATAAATTTACATTTTTGAAAGAACGCGTGATAGAAGCTTTGGGAAAACTTCGATTAAGTGATAACGAGCGTGTATTCAATGCATTAAAAATGACTCTGTTGGATGAATCTCCGCAAATAAGAATAAATGCAATAGAGGCGATAATGGAAAGTGACCATCCGGAGGCTTTTGAGACAATAAAAGGCTGTCTGTTGGATGATGACGATGAAGTTAAGAAAAACGCGCTTGTCGCATTATATAATTTAGAAGGCCGTGCAATACTTGATGAGGTGATAAGAGAGCCTATATACGCAGATGTATTGAAAGTTGAAGCTGTTTCATTGATCGATGAATATGAGACCGATCCTGAAGAAGAATTTGCACAAAAATTTAAAAAGGAGCTAGATGACTAAATCTATAATTTTACTCTCAGGCGGATTGGATTCGCTTGTAAGTTTGGGATTAACCAGAGATTTATACAATGTTGAAGTAGCTTTAACTTTTGATTACGGACAAAAGTCAGTCAAACAAGAAATCGAAGCTGCTTCTAATTTATGTAAATATTATAAGTTAGAACATAAAGTTATAAAATTGGATTTTTTAAAAGCAATTACTCATACATCACTTTGCTCAGACGCTGAAGTGCCGACTGGAGATGAGTTATCAGATGGAGTACAAAGTGCCAAAAATGTTTGGGTGCCAAATCGAAACGGCTTGTTCTTGAATATAGCTGGTAGCTTTGCTGACAGCGAGGATTATGATTACATAGTAATCGGTGCAAATATGGAGGAAGCTGAAACTTTTTCGGATAATTCAAAAGAGTTTATAGAAAGAATAAACAATTTGTTTGAATATTCGACGCAAAAACATCCGAAAGTTCTTGCGCCCTTGCTAAATTTTAATAAGAATGATATAGTGAAACAGGCGCTTGAAAAGTCTATGCCTTTAGAATACGTAAGGAGCTGTTATCAAGGCGGAGCAAAACATTGCGGAGTATGTGAATCTTGTATGAGATTAAAAAATGCTTTGTTGTATAATAATGATGAACGATTTATAAAAGAATTATTTTTAAAATAAGAGAAATTTTATGAAATATAGACTTATAGAAAATGAAATTAAATATGAAGGCTATCAGCTTGTACCCCATTGGATTTATAAAAATTTTAAAATACAAGGGGACGCGATAGTTGCATTTATTGGTGAATGCGAAGTCAAATTGACGGAAATGGTTGATATTGAAGATGTTATAAATAATGAGCCGATTTATAGTAAAAGTATGCTTAGTTTTATAACAGAACAATTTAATGTTGATTTAGTTGAAGGCGTATTCAGACAAAGATTATTGATTTGTATAATAAAAGAAGCACTCGAAAAACGTGGTATAAAAGTTTTAAGAGATGGAGATGATTTATTTGTAGATGGTAAAAAATTAACAGTTTCAATAGCTACAAAATCTCTTACCTCAATATTGATACATACGGGTATAAACATAAATTCAATCGGTGCTCCGGTGAAGGCTTGTGGATTGGAAAATGATTTGGGTATATCTGATATAAAAGAATTAGCACAAGAAATAATGCAAAAATATTCAAATGAACTTGAAGATATAATACTTGCAAGTACAAAAGTAAGAGGAGTGTGACAATGGATGAACCAAAACAGATAGTGAATCCTGACCATATAACTTATCGTGAATATAAAAAAAGATTGACTCAAAAACCTTTTCAAGGAATTGTTTTATTTATTTCAGCATTTTTTATTTTGTTATTAGCGTTTTTGGGAATGGCAAAATTTATGTCTCCTGATGTCGATATTTCTATTGGTGATGAGCCGGAAGTTACC
>CALVAU010000234.1 GCA_944325615.1 Candidatus Gastranaerophilales bacterium
GTTACTTCTACATTTATACAGTATGTTGGATCCGGACCTGGTTCTGGTTCTTCAGGATCTACCGGTGGTGGTTCCGGTACTTCTGGTTTTCCATCCGGGGTCGGACGTTTTAAATTTGCGGTACATACTAAACCACAATCTTCCACATTACCATTGTTTACTGTTACCTGATGCGTAAACCAGTTACATGAATATCCTTTACGTGGAATTGCTACCAATATATAGTTTCCGTTTACTTTCCCGGAACCTCCTCCATATACTGTTGCTCCTGTTACATTATTACATGTTATTGAATATTCATTTATTCCTGGACGCTCACCGCTTTCGGCTAGTTTATCTTCACCGACTCCTTCATGAAGATCTGGATCTGGGGTTTGATCAAAATGTTCTACTTGGCGTACTGCTAGTTTTACCCCTGGTTCTACCATATATTCAAATCGGTCCGGACGAGGACAATTGTTTTCATCATATACACAATTCGGGCCCTCTCCGCCGTTTACATCTGCTATTATTATCTCTGGACCATTCTGAAAATCACTTATTGGAAGGTACCAATCGATCCCTTCTATACTCGTTGCACTTTTTTGACCTTCAAAACATGCAACTTCTGATCCTGTTTGTAAGTTCAAATGACTTGCAAATAATGTACAGAATTTTGAGGATCCTTCATGTGTTTGCTTATTATATTGGACTGCGCTTGTATTACTAAATCCGTTGAATTCCCCTCCATTCGGATACAAATACTCATCACTGCCCATTTCATTTACTATGCGCTCTACGATAAATGTCGCTTTCTTATGCAATTTATCGTTTGGATCAGGGTTTACTGTCCTGTATATCGGTATCAATATTACTGCTAATGCTCCGATTACTGCTATCGCAACCAAGGTGTCACCCAAGCTGAATCCCGATTTTAATTGACTTAAAATCGCAATATTTCGGCTTAATAGATTTTTTATGCCTTTTAGGAGCTTATTTTGAGGTGCCCCCCCCCCCCTAAAATCCTTATCCTGTCTGTGTTTCATACCTCTTTGCTCCTTTGCTAATCATTTTTGCTCTTTTATTTATTATAAACTATTTCTCTTTGCTTCGCAAGGGGGTAATTAAAAAAGACGACTTTACAGCCGTCTTTTAAACTATCCTCTTCTCATTATATTGTTAACGAACAGACCTTATTGTAGAGGAGCTCTCCACAATGAATCGTTAAATTTATTTTGTGTAGCGTTAATATCAACAGACAAAGTTACATTGCTTGGAGTGAAAACAAAAACCAAATCACCAACTTTTTGAGGTTTACCATTCAATGCATGAGCAGCACCGCATACAAAGTCAATTGTTCTTTGAGATTGTTCTTTATCCAACAAATGAAGATTAAGCACGATTGTTTGTCTATCTTTCAAATTTTGAACAATTTGAGCTGCATCATCAAAAGAACGAGGTTCCATAATTCTTACTTCATAACCTCTGTAATTTGGATGAGTTACAACTTTTAAATCTTGAGTTTTTTCAACTTTTGGTTGATATGAATATGCTGGATCAATTGCTAGGTTATCTTGAACTTCGTAATTGCCTTCCATATCATCTTCTGCCATATCGTCGAATATTGTTTCTCTAGGTTCAAAACCTTTTACCAAAAAATCAACTACTGATTTAATTTTGTCTGTTACAATCGCCACCGTTTTTCCTCCGTTTATCTAATTTATCTTACTTTAACTGAATAACTTTCTACCAATCCTTAGCATCGTTGCACCACATTTTGCAGCAATTTTATAATCCTGACTCATACCCATTGATAACTCTTTTAGATTACAATTAAACTGTTTTTCCAATGCATCTTTTGTATCTGCTACATCTTTAAACAATTTATACAAAGTATCTTCATCAGCTCCTAATGGAGTCATATTCATAAGCCCTACAACTTCAAGATTTTCGAGCTTCAAAATCTCACCAAAGTCTTTGAATAACTCTTCTTTTGAAAACCCAAATTTTTGTACTTCGTTCGCGTTATTTAACTGAAGCAATATTTTCTGAACTTTCCCTAAACTCTTAGCTGATTGAGAAATCAACTCTGCAAGTTTTAGTGAATCTACAGAATGGATATAGTCAAAGTTTTCAACTGTTTTTTTTACTTTGTTAGACTGCAAATGCCCGATAAAATGAAAAGTTGAATTTTCCCTCATTTCTGCAGGAAGCCTGCCTATTTTTTCTATTGCTTCTATCGTTCTTGATTCTGCGAAATCACGCATGCCAGCCTGATAAGCTACAAGCATTGCGTCTTCATCAAAATACTTTGTAACTGCAATAATATTTGGTGTATAAGGTGCAATTTCTTCTTGTATGCGCGAAAGATTCTCTTTTACTCTGAATTGCATAATCATCTTACCCTTTTACAAGAAATTTTGACTGTTCATCCCCCATAAAAGATTAACAATCAATTGAATATAAATTAATTGTACTCTATACCTTTATAGCGGACAACTATTTTGTTTTTTGTAATACCTCCCCATTTCCAACTTCTCCAAAACCATGATGTGGACATGATTTCAGCCATTTTAATATTTCTTAAATGTTGGTAACAATTTGTAATAATAAGAAAAAATCCCATGACTTCGGCATGCCTTAGTTTAAAAATTGTTCTGCGAGTTGTCATTGTGCGATATTTACAATTTCAGGATAAACGATTTTTCAGGCTTTTTTATCCATTAAATGATGTAGATTTTGAAAAATTATTTTAGAATCATATCTCTAAAATATTCACCATCTTTTTCTTTCATTTTGCAAATTACATCATATAAAATCACATTTTTCTTTTCATTCTCTCTATAGAAATTTGTCCAAAAAACATCATACCCCCATTTATTTGGACCTTTGGCACCATTTACATCTATAACTAACCAATCTGAATACACAAAGCTTCCAGAACTACCATCATTTGCAAGTATAAAACTTCCATCATATAGAGTAAAAACTTTAAACTTATCAAAATTCGAAGTTAGCGAGCAAGAAGAATTATCTACAACTCCTCCTGTATTTAGAACTTCATCTTTTGTCTTATATTTTGGAGCACAATTGTCATCGTTGTAGTTACAAACTTTTATAATATTCAATTCCTTCAATAATGCAGGCCAAAAAGACTCACATTCTTTAGTATAATACTTACCTGCCCCCATAACATAGCATTCATAGGGTGCACCGTAATCACCTTGAATTACATTTATTGCATTTTGAAGATTTGCGTAAGCTTTTTTGAACTGCTGCGCTAAAATCATCTTTTCAGCCTTATTTATTAGAGCAGGTAATGTCATTGCAGCTACTATGCCAATAATTCCTAAAGTAATAAGGACTTCTGCAAGAGTAAAGGCACATTTTTTATTTTTCTTTATTGAGATCCTTCGGACTTCGTCCTCAGGATGACAGATGCTTGTCCTTATTTTAAATTCCCTGTCATTCTGAACGAAGTGAAAAATCCCCTGTGCGATATTCTTGTAGATCCTTCGGATTTCATCCTCAGGATGATATAGTAAAAACGGCTTTTTAAACCTTAATGATTTTAATGTAAATTCCCAAAAATTTTTCTTAGAGGAGCTTATTCTCGGGTGCCCCCCCCCCCCATAAATTCAATAATAGCTTGCATTTCCAGCTCCTTTATACTTTTTGAAAAATCATTACATACTCGTGTTTAAAGATAAAAAATCCGCCGGCTAAAGCACGATAACGCCACAAATTTGCAGTTTTACCTTTAGCTCTTTCATTGCCTTGGATATCTTTTACGATTATACCTTTTAGTCTAAAACCTAAATTCATCATTCTCGCCATACATTCAAAGCCGAGCGGTTGAACTTCTGAGTTTTTATAACTGTCGCCTATTATCAAAGCTGCAAATCTGCCTTTTTCAAGCTTGTCATAGCCGTTTTTTGCAACTTTAGCAAACAAATCGTAAAACTCCTCAGTTGATGCACAGTTAGATAAATCTTCTTTTCTGTCGGAAAATTTAATGATATCATCATAAGGCGGGTGCAAGATTAAGAATTGTGCCTTTTCTTCACCCATAATATCAAGCCCTGCCTGAATTTTATCTCTGACTTCATCTGATGCTGAGTCTGCACAAATAATTCTCACATCAGTTACTAACTGTTTTGGAGTAAATTTTTCTGAAACTTTTTCAGCAAGCTCATCTTTCAATTCAACCCCAATACAACGACGTCCCATATTTATAGCTTCAATACCAGAGGTGCCTGAACCGAAAAACAAATCCAAAACTACATCATTTTTCTTTGTAAATCTTTCATATAACTGCTGTGCAATTTGCGGAATATAATTTCCATGATATTCATTTGAATGACCATGTTCTTTAAGTCTTGTCGGGAATTCCCACAAAGTATCTGTTTTCACGTGATCATAAGCCTTCCAATTATTCAAGTCTATATCACTGTATTTGGTAGTCTTGACCGGTTTTACAACTTGCAAATCCGCTTTTTTAACAGGTTTTAATTTTGTATTTGTTTTTACCCTTGCCAAATCTTTTCTCCC
>CALVAU010000235.1 GCA_944325615.1 Candidatus Gastranaerophilales bacterium
ATAAAAATAATGTTGAATTAATAGATAAAATTTTAGAAAAGGCAAGATTGGCGAAAGGGCTTACTCATAGAGAAGCTGCTGTTCTTTTGGATTGTGAAATCGAAGAGAAAAATAAGGAAATTTTTGCACTTGCAGAAAAAATTAAAAAAGATTTTTATGGTAACAGAATCGTGCTTTTTGCACCTTTGTATTTGTCGAATTATTGTGTAAACGGTTGTGTGTATTGTCCATATCATGCAAAAAATAAACACATTCCTAGAAAAAAATTAACACAAAAAAAAAAAAAAAAAGAAGTTATTGCACTTCAGGATATGGGGCATAAAAGACTTGCGATTGAATCAGGAGAAGATCCCGTAAACAATCCGATTGAATATATTTTAGAATCAATAAAGACAATTTATTCAATCAAACATAAAAATGGTGCAATCAGACGTGTAAATGTCAATATTGCAGCGACTACTGTTGAAAATTATAAAAAACTTCATGAAGCTGGAATTGGTACATATATTTTATTCCAAGAAACTTACAATAAAGAAAGTTACGAAAAACTTCATCCGACAGGGCCAAAACATAATTATGCGTATCATACCGAAGCGATGGATCGGGCTATGCAAGGCGGTATAGATGACGTCGGATTAGGTGTGTTATTCGGGCTTGAATCATACAGGTATGAATTTTCTGCACTATTAATGCATGCTGAGCACTTAGAGGCTGTATTTGGAGTTGGTCCTCATACAATTAGTGTTCCAAGAATTAAAAAGGCTGATGATATTAATCCGGACGAATTTGATAATGGTATTGATGACGATATTTTTGCTAAAATCGTTGCTTGTATAAGGATTGCTGTCCCATATACCGGCATGATAATTTCAACAAGAGAAAGTGCAAAGTGTCGTGAACGATTACTTCATCTTGGAGTTTCTCAAATTAGCGGCGGTTCAAAGACAAGTGTAGGGGGATATTTTAATCCTATGCCTGAATCTGAGGATTCTGCGCAATTTGATGTGTCAGATAGAAGAACTTTGGATGAAGTTATAAAATGGCTTATGGAACTCGGTTATCTTCCTAGTTTTTGCACAGCTTGCTATGGCAGCGGAAGAACAGGTGACAGATTTATGGAAATTTGTAAGAGTCAGCAAATACACAACTTCTGTCATCCGAATGCGATTATGACATTGAAAGAGTACTTGGAAGATTATGCATCATCAGAAACTAAAGCTGTTGGCGAAAAGTTAATCGAAAAAGAGGTTGAAACTTTAGAAAATCCTCAAATTAAAGATACAGTAATTGAAGATTTAGCTAAAATTCATTCTGGTGAAAGAGGATTTAAATTCTAAAAATAATTTTCTAAAAAAACAGGCGCGATTATTATTAATTTGTAATCGTGCCTATTTTTATATTTTTTATAAATTGTTTTGTAAATGGTCGTATAAAAAATCCCCAGAGTTTTAAATCTTCCATTTCTAATGCCCTTCCGCATTTGCAGGTTATAGTGAGAGATTTTTTATTTTCATCTTTTGCAATGATCTCTCCAGCACAGCCTTTTTCTTGAGTATTTATAATGCTGCATTTATATGGATTAATGCTTAAAAATTTGTTTCCGATTGTAATGTAGCAGGGAAGCCAAGGATGCAGTGCTCTTATTGTTGCATATAATTCTTCTGCTGTTTTATTTCTAAAATCAAGCATTTTTTCAACTTCTGCAATGTTTCCAAAGTAGCTTGCTCTGCTCTCGTTTTGTTTAATTGGAATTATTACTTCTTTTTGAATTTTTGCAAAAAACTCTTTTAATAGTATTCTTGTTGCAAAATATGTTCTTTCTCTTAATTCTTTTCCTGTATCGTTAGGCAGAATGTCTATTTCCTTTTGCAGTAAAATAGGTCCGGTATCAAGGTTTTCATCCATAAGGTGAATTGTAACTCCGCTCTTTTTTTCCCCTCTTTTAATTACTTGCATATAAGGATTTGGACCTCTGTATCTTGGCAAAAGTGATGGATGAATATTAATTGTGCCGATTTTTGGCATTGAAAATGTCTGTTTACAGATTTTTTCACTCCAAGTTCCGACAATTATTAAATCTGCATTTGATTTTAATATAAAGTTTCTAAATTCTTGAGAGTTTGCCGATTTAGCTTTTATTTCTGGAATTTTGTATTTTTTTATAATAGTTAATTCCGGAGTGTTTTTTAAAAAGTCATTAAAAAAAAGTTGTAGTGGATTGACAAAAGCTCTTTCATATCTGAGTATACCTGCTATTTCACAATTTGAATCCATAGCAGCTTTTATTATATTAATAAGCATTTTACCTTTTGATAAAATAATGACTTTCATAATTATATCATCTCATATATGTATATTTTTGTAAATTGTAAATTTTACAATTAAAGTTTTTGAAAATTAGTCCGATATATAAGCTGGTATGATATTAAGAGGAGAGAATATGGTTGATTTTAGCGAAAACAGAGCAAATTTAGCTTCTTCTGATTTAAAAGACGGTCTTTCTTATGAGCCGATATCAGAAGAAATTGCAAACAAAATTTTGCAGGAATTGAAAGAAAAAGATGAAGATTCTTCAATGAGAGTTTCTTTTGATGAGCTTTCAAATGCAATAGTAAAAGAATATGTAGCAAATATCGGTAATAGAGAAATGGCTTTACAAGAAGATGAAGCAATGAATAATTTAATAAATTATTACCGAGAACGTGCAAAAGAGTTTGATGCAAACGGAGATGGTGCTTTGAATATTGATGAATATACTCAAATGTTTAAGGCGATGTTTGCAAAGGCTGAAAAAGAAATTAAATCATCAAAAAGTACACTTGATAAAAAGGTAAAATTAGAAGAACCGATATTTGAAAGCAGTGCTGTAAAGTTTGAAAAGGCTTTTGAAACAGGTAAAAAATCAGCTGAAATTGTTGATAATTTTGTTAAAGAATAGTTTTTTAAACATAAAGTAAAAAGACCGATTTAGTTTTAAAGTCGGTCTTTTTTAATATTTAATTTTACTTGCTCTATCCATTTCTCGTTTTTGGTCTTTTTTCGCGATATCATCACGTTTGTCATGGAGCTTTTTACCTTTTGCAAGTCCAATCTCGATTTTGGCAAACCCTTGGGATATAAAGACTTCTAACGGAACGATTGAATATCCGTCTTTTTTTACTTTGGAATGCATTTTCAAAATTTCTTTTTTTGTCAAAAGAAGCTTGCGAACTCTTTCTGCTTGGTGATTAAATCTGTTTCCTTGTTCGTAAGGTGAAATATGACAGTTATATAGGAAAATTTCGTTTTCTTCAATTTTACAAAAGCTGTCTTTTAAATTTATTGCATTCTTTCTTATGGATTTGATTTCAGTTCCGGTCAGCACAATTCCGGCTACATATTTATCAAATATAGTGTAGTCATGAAATGCTTTTCTATTTGTTGTGATAACTTTTTTATCCATATTATGATTTTAGCATAAACATATTTTTTAAATTTTGACGTGCGTCTGCTAAAGCTTTTTTTAGAAATTCTTCAATAATTTTAATTTTAGGTTGAAAATTATATTCATCAGCGCTTTCACTGGTTATTTTTTCACAAATTAAATTTTCATGTTCATCTTGTATTTTTTCAAGATATTTTTCGCCCTCTTTGAAAGCATGGTATTCTTCTTTCAGTCTATAGCGCATATTTTGTAGAATATCAATTTTATCGCTGTATGTAAAATCTTTTAGAAACTCAGGTAAAATGTTATTTTTAAGTTTGTCAGCGTTAAATTCTTTTTTGTCATATATGTTGTTTCTGTAGAAGTTGTTCTCAATTTTAGTCAAACCTTTATCGAAAATTGTACCGTTTCTTTTGGTATGTTTCGGATTTACAAGTTCAAATAAATAATGAAATGATTCGTGCATGAAAATATCAGCATTATACAAAGATATTCTGTTGTCATATTTGTTAGTTGGCAAATAAATAGTAAAAGAATCTATTTCGTCAGGTTTGGCTGGGTTTACGCAAGGAACAGTTGCCCCTTTAAAGTTAAATCCTTTTGTGTCACTGATGCAAAAATTTGTTTTATGCAAAGTAACTTCATCCAACTTATTCATATACGTTTCCATTGAGATGTCTTTTGTTGTAAATTCTTTGCTTAATTTTGAAAAGAAGTCAGCATTAAGAGACTTTGCAATCTCAAGTCGTTTTTGTATAGAGCCTTTGCAGATGCTGAGGGGTAATTTTGCATTTTGTGAAACTTTAATCATACTCTAATAAAATTCAAACAAAATAAATTTTGCCTAATTCTCATAGAGAAAACATTTTGTATAATGAGTTTCTGATATGTTGATATTACAAGGTATAGATTCTTTGCATTTTTGCATTACATAAGGACATCTTGTATGAAATTTGCATCCGCTTGGAAGATTCGCTGGGGACGGAAGCTCTCCTTGTAAAAGTATTTTTTCTTTTTTCTCATTTTGAATATCAGGTACAGCGTTTAATAACGCTTTTGTGTAAGGATGTTTTGGATTATTAAAAATATCTTCAACAGTTCCGATTTCGACAATATCTCCGAGATACATAATTGCAACACGATCTGCAAGGTATTTGATTACGCTCAAGTCGTGTGTGATAAGCAAAAATGTGAGATTGTAATTTTCTTTTAATTCTTTTAATAGGTTGATAATTTGAGCTTGAATACTTACATCAAGTGCGCTCACAGGCTCATCTGCAAGTACAAATTTAGGGTTAAGTACAAGAGCTCTTGCGATTGCAATTCTCTGCCTTTGCCCTCCGGAAAATTCATGCGGATATAAACTAAGACATTCTTTATCAAGCCCTACTTTGCAGGCGGTATCTTCTATAATTTTTCTTATTTCATCCTCAGATAAATCAGTATTGATTTTAAGAGGTTCTTTAAGTGTGTCATAAATTTTCATTTTTGGATCAAGGCTTGCATAAGGGTTTTGAAAAATCATTTGGATATTTTTTCTGATTTTCTTTAATTCTTGTCTGCTCATTTTTAGCAAATCTTGATTATCAAAAAGGATTTCACCTTTTATAGGGTTTTCAAGCCTCATAATTGCTTTTGCAAGAGTTGACTTTCCGCAGCCGGATTCTCCTGCGATTGCAAGTATTTCACCTTTTTTAATTTCTAAATTCACCCCGTTTACGGCATGTATTAGTTGAGTTCCGCCGAATACGCCTTTATCTGCTTTGTAATCCACATATAAATTTTTAACTTCAACAAGAGAATTATTCATAAAATGAGTGTAACTTATTATCAATATAAATGCAATTGCATAAAAAGGTGAAATATGATATTATATAACCGTAGCAATAGAGGAGAGATAGTATGGAAAATCAAACTATGATTGAATTTCAGGGGGGGGGGGGCAACCTATAATTCACTCCCTGTAAGGGAAAACAGCATCAATTTATCAAATTCTGTAAAAATTGATAAAACGCCAAAAATATTAGTCGAAAAGAAGAAAGGATTTACTTTAGCAGAAGTATTAATTACATTAGGAGTTATAGGTATTGTAGCTGCACTCACTATACCAAATTTAGCGAGAAAGTGGGAAGAGCGTGCAATAATTTCTAAATATAAAAAGATGTATGCAACCTTATCAAATGCTTATAATCGAGCAGTAGCAGACAAAGGTGATCCTGAGTATTGGGATTTATCGGATAAGGCTTCTATACTGAAAATTCTGGAGCCATATTTAAATGTAGCAGAGCGTTGTTATAATAAAAAAGGTTGTGTCTCAGATGGAAACTTTAACTCATTATCGGGTGCCGTACGTTATGGGCGTATTAGTCAACTTACTACTTATCCTAAATTAAGGCTTAATGGTGGTTTTTCGCTTGTAGTTTTAGATCCGCTTCATAATGGTTGTGAGTGGGATACTACTTATACAGATATTAATGGTAATACAGTTACGTCACGTATAACTAATGATTGTGGAACTATTACTGGTGTAATAACTAATGCAAAAGGTAAAAATTATATAAATTATTTAGGAAAGGACCATTTTGTGTTTCAAATAACTCCAAAAGGGATCTATCCTTATGGATATAAGAGTAAAGATGAGCAAGTGAAAAAATATTGCAAAAAAGGATCCCCAGAGTCTGACGATCCAAACTATAACACTAACGGGCAAACTTGCGGAACTTGGATATTAAGGTATGATAATATGGATTATTTTTACGAATAATCTATATCTCTCTTCTGCCTTCAATTGCCTTAGCAATAGTGATTTCATCCGCATATTCAAGGTCAGCCCCAACTGGGAGACCGAATGCAATTCTTGAAATTGTAATACCAAAAGGTTTAATCAATTTTGTAAGATAAAGACTTGTTGCTTCCCCTTCAACAGAAGGCGGGAGCGCAAGTATAACTTCTTTAACTTCATCAGATGTCAGCCTGCTTAATAACTCTTTAATCCTTATATCATCAGCTCCTATGCCGTCCATAGGTGAAATAAGCCCTTGCAGTACATGATAAAGTCCTTTGAATTCGTTTGTTTTTTCAATAGCAATAAGATCTTTTGTTTCTGCGATTACGCAAATCGTAGAACGATCTCTTTTCGGATTTGTGCAAATTTCACAAGGGCTTGTGGAAGATAAATTAAAACAAACTTCACAAGTCCTTGTGTTCTTTTTCGCATCAATAATAGCCTGAGCGAATTTTTGGACTTCGCTTTCTGGCATCCTAAGCATATAAAACGCCATTCTTTGAGCAGATTTAGGTCCAACTGACGGAAACTTTTGAAAATGCTCAATCAGCGTAGCTATTGATTTTGGGTAAATCATTCTAGAACAATCCTGGGATATTAATTCCGCCTGTTACAGCTTTCATTTTTTGTTCCATTTGTGCTGAAGCTTTTTCACTAGCTTGAGCAATAGCTGCAGTGATAATATCTTCAAGCATTTCAACAGAATCTGAATCTACTGATGAAGGATTTTCTGGATTGATAGCTTCAGGTGTAAGTTTGATAGCTTTGAATTTGCCTTGTCCGTCAAAAGTTACAACAACTTTACCGCCTGCAGATTCACCTTGTACTTCTATATTTGCAAGCTCTTCTTGAGTATCTTTTAATTTTTTTTGTAAAGACTGAGCTTGTTTCATCATTTGCATAATATTCATAATAATATCCTCCGTTAAGTCTGACTTCTCTTTTTAGTAATTTTATTATACAATAAAAATATGCAAACACACACTTATGTTTCAGAATCTTTAAAAAACGGAAGATTGATGCGATGGACTTTTATGCCTTTAAAAGTTTATATCGCACCAATGAAGTTTTACTCAAAAGCAGGACAAGACTACAAATACAGAGGTATGGTCAAGAGAGCTTTGGATGAATGGCAAAGTGCTACAAAAGGTAAAGTTTCTTTCGTAATTGTTGATTCTCTTCTTGAGTCTAATGTGAATGTAGAATGGAAACGAGTTGAAAGAAAGGCTCTTGGACTTTGCAATTTTTCTTATGACGCTCAACATCGTTTGTATGGAGCAGAAGTCTCTATCGGATTGACTGACGGGTTAGTCCATGCTGATTATATGGATGAAAGTGAGGTATATCACACTATTTTGCATGAAATCGGTCATGCAATAGGGCTGGGGCATAGCCCTAATAAAAAGGATATTATGTACACCCCTCACCAAAAAGGTATAAATAAAGTTTCGTCAGGGGATGTCTTGACCGTAAATTGGCTTTATAGACTTCCTCAGGGTGCAACAGTTTCTGAAATAGCTTCCAAGTACCAGACAGGCGGAAGTAATATTGATGAAATTATTGCAAAAGTTATGGACGGTAAAGCAGAAAGTGAATTTGAAAGAGTTAAAAAATCAATAAAACCGCCGCCAAAACGTGATTTGTTGGAAGAACAAGAAAATATTGCAAATATAAAAAAATACCATCTTGCATTGCAAAACTTGCAGATATCAGAAGAAATGCGAAAGTTTTTTATTAATCGTCCAAAGCCTTAATTTGATAGTCGATATCGTATTTTTCAAAAAGTTTGTTGAAAAAATCTTTGTTTTTCATAACTTTATCTTTTGTCAAAATCATATCAAATCCGATCCAAAATTGGAATTCATCATCATGGTTTAGCTTTTGTTTATTCACCGTTTGCAGATAATCATATAAAATTTTATTACCCTTATTTATTTTTTCAGAATCTGATAACGTTTCATTATTTAGCCATTCTTTTGTCTTCTGAACGATGCCTTCAAATCTTTTATCATTCATTTTTGGCAAAATGTTTAGCTGTAAACAATCTCTTAAATCGTTTGTGTTTTTAATTATAGGCTCAAATTTAAATTTTGAATGGAAATACACAGCTTGGCCGAGTGAATATAGTTCAATTTTGTCTATATTATTCTCCATCATTGTGATTATGTGCCCAAGATGCATAATTGTCCCAGCTCCAGCATTTTTAAGCCTATTTTTGCTTACATCAATGCTGTCATTATAAAGAGTTTTGTTATTATTTTTAAGGCTGATTTGACTTTTGCCTATTGAGTTTAATTCAATATCTTCAACTTCAAGAACAAATTCATCCGGTGTATAGCTGTTCTCAATCGTTAAAAAATAATCTTTAGGATTGTTTTGTCCAAAGTCTTTTTTTATAGCTGTTTTGCATTTTATGTCGTTAAACATATTGAAATTATTGAACTTTCTAAAATGCAATTGAGCAAATGTTGGTTGATTTTTGTAATAGTGATTTATTCTCATTGTATAGTTTTTAAAACTTGTAAATGTAAAAAATTGCTATTATAAATTTTTTTGAGTATAATATGCTTGTATTATGAAATTTTTATATTAAGGGATATATTTATATGACAATACAAGATTGGTTTGAAAAACGTAAAGAAGCTCAAATTCAAAGAAGAGCGCTTGAAGCAAGAGCAGAAGTTGAAAAGAATCCGGATTTATGGACAAAATGTGTTCACTGTGATGCTCAGCTTCTCAAAGAAGATTTAGCAGCTAATAAAATGGTATGTCCGGTATGTGATTATCATTTTAGAATAAATGCAAGAACAAGAATAGAGCAACTTTTTGATGAAGGTAGTTTTGAAGAATTATTTGCGGATATCAGACCTACTGATCCTTTAGAATTTGTTGATACAGAAAGTTATAAAAGTAGAATTGAAAGAGCCCATGCAAAAACCGGTCTTAATGATGCGGTAGTAACAGGTCTAGCTTCAATAAAGGGACACAAACTAGCAACAGCAATCATGGATTTCGATTATATGGGTGGATCAATGGGGTCTGTTGTTGGTGAAAAAGTTACAAGAATTATAGAAAAAGCAATTGAATTGAGACTTCCAGTTCTAGCAATTACATCTTCAGGTGGTGCGAGAATGCAGGAAAGTGCATTAAGTCTAATGCAAATGGCAAAAACATCTTGTGCAGTATCTCGTCTTGATGATGAAGGTCTTTTATACATAAACCTTTTGACAGAACCGACTTTTGGCGGAGTAACCGCAAGTTTTGGTATGTTAGGGGATATAATTATTGCAGAACAAGGTGCTAGAATAGGTTTTGCAGGTCGTCGTGTTATTGAACAGACTATTAGACAAAAACTTCCGTCAGACTTCCAAACAGCAGAGTATTTACTAAAATACGGTCAGGTTGACGTTGTATCAAGACGTAAGGATTTACCTGATGTATTAGGAAATTTACTTTCTATGCATGAGCCTGTTTTGAAGTAAGATAAAATTAGAACATATAATGAGGTAAGAGATGACAGTTTTGGATTTTGAAAAACCGATTACGGAAATTCAAGAAAAAATTGATGAATTAAAGAAAATAAGTTTGGAGTCCGGCATGGATTTAACTAAAGAAATAGAAACTTTTGAACAACAAGCTGAAGATTACAAAAAGGATTTGTATGCGAATTTAAAGCCTTCTCAAAAATTGCAAATTGCTAGACATCCAGAAAGGCCGAACTTCTTGGATTATATTAATTTGATTTGTGAAGACTTCATAGAACTTCATGGGGACCATGAGGGTATGGATGATCGCGCAATAATTGGTGGTTTAGCAAGAATTGATGGCAGACCTGTAATGATTGTCGGTACTATGAAGGGTAAATCAACGAAAGAAAATTTGGAATACAATTTTGGTATGCCTCAGCCGCAAGGATATAGAAAAGCTTTGAGATTGTTCAAGCATGCAAATAAGTTTAATATTCCGATTGTAACTATAATCGATACTCCAGGGGCATATCCTGGAATTAGCGCTGAAGAAACCAACCAAGGCGGTGCGATTGCTGTAAACTTGAGGGAAATGGCAAAATTAAAAGTCCCTGTAATTGCAGTGATTTCTGGGGAAGGCTGTTCAGGCGGTGCATTAGGACTTGCTGTTGCAAATAAAGTTTATCTTTTAGAACATGCTTACTATACAGTTATTTCACCAGAGGGTTGTGCATCTATTCTATGGCGTGATGTTTCTAAGGCTAGTGAAGCGGCTGAAGCACTAAAAATCACAGCTCCGGATTTGATGAAGTTTGATATTATCGATGGCGATATTAAAGAACCATTAGGTGGTGCTCACCACGATTATAATGCAATGGCTCAAGAATTAAAGAAAACTATTTTATCAAGTTTGGATGAATTATCAAATATGTCTGCTGAAGAGCTTAAAAAATCTCGTTATGAAAAATTTAGAAAAATGGGAGCTTTCTTAGAATAGGTATGTCAGATAATTATATTGAGCTTCAAATCAAAATAAATCCGGAAATTGAAGATATTATTTCAGAGATTTGTTTTGAAAATTTGCCCTGTGAAGGTATCGTTCTTGCAGAAGAAACTTATAAAGATTTAGAAATGATCTCTACTACAGAGGGAACTTTAAAAGTTTTTTTGACTGATAATTTTGATGATTTTAGATTAGAAGCTGTGCAAATAATTGTCGCTGACTTACTAAAAGAACAGCGTCAAATCTTAAAGGAACGTGGATTTTCTGATGAAGAACTGGGTAGTTGGGAATTTGAGATTTTTGAAAAAGAAAATCAAGACTGGTCCAAAAAATGGAAAGAAAAATGGGATATAACTTACGTATCTGACAAAATAACTATTGTCCCTGATTGGATAGAGTATTCTGCTAAAAGTGCAGATGAGGTTGTAATTCGATTGGAGCCTGGGTGTGCTTTCGGTACTGGAACTCATCAGACAACTCAGTTGTGTATGAAAGCTATCGAAAAATATATGCAACAAAATTCTAAAATGGCTGATATAGGTATGGGATCTGGAATTTTAGCAATTTGTGCTTATAAATTTGGAGCAAAAGACGTATATGGGTGCGATAATGATCCGACAGTTATTGATGTTGCAAAAGAAAATGCTCTAAAAAATAATGCGGTTTGCACTTTTGAGTTGAATACTGCTGATAAAATCTCTGAAAAGTATGATTTTATCTGTGCAAATATTTTGCATAATGTTCTTGCTGAAATTATGGGTGATTTAAAAAATATTATGAAAGATGGTGCTACAATGGTGCTTTCTGGTATTTTAGACGAGAAAAAGCCTGTTGTATATGAAGCTATTAAAAAATATAATTTGAATTTAGTAGAAGAAATGCACCAAGATCAATGGGTTGCACTTGTGGTTAAAAAATAAGGAGATTAGTTATGTCTGATAATGAAGTTGGGCTATTAATATTAATTGTTGGCTTATTTGGTGGCGGTTTGATGTTAGTGCTACTGCTTACCATATTTAAAGACTTGATTACCAGCATTTTTAATCTTGATTATGAAGATCTGAAGTTTAATTTGAAAGAAGCTCCAAAAAGTCATTTTATTGCAACACTTTCAGCTATTAATCTTTTTGTTTTTCGCGGCTTTTGGGTCACTGTTGAATTTTATTCGGATTTTATAATTTTTAAAATGTTTAATAGAGCTTTAGTTGTCAATGATTTTTCACAATTGAGTTTGACAGGTTCTTTTACTTCAAAATTAGTGGTAGCTATGGGAAAAACAAAATTAGAATTGTCATTGGGCAAAAGAGAATATGAAATTATGAAAGAATTTTTGGAGGATAAAAATGTCTAAGACAGCAATTATAATTCCAGCACGTTACGGATCTTCAAGATTGGAAGGAAAACCGCTTTT
>CALVAU010000236.1 GCA_944325615.1 Candidatus Gastranaerophilales bacterium
CGTGGTTGCCGATGAAGTTGTATGAACCTAAAACGCCAAGATAAGGCATATATTCAAATAATTGAGCACATTTATCCTTAAATATGCTTTTTAAATTTTTATTGTGGAAATCAGTACCATTTTGGTCATATTTTTCAAAGTGTTTTCCAAAGAAATTCAGTACAGAAGAGAAAAACTGTGAATAGTTAGGTGTAGAAGTCATATTAGTTTCACGTAGGAATTTCTTTATAAGTTCATTAGGCATAGTATATTTTGGACTTTCTTTGCCATGACCTTTATCATAAAGAGTTCCTTCATCAGTTATTTCTGCAACTATGTATGAATTTGGGTTTTTGCTATACACGGCATCTGTAAAGTTTCTCCAGAATTTTGTTACAGCAGGCCATACATTATCAATCTTTTCATCTCCGGCTCTTATTGCATCCATATCACCGATATCTTTTGCGGCATCAATTCTCCAATCAAGACCTGCATTTACTCTGTCGGTAATCATTTCTGCTAATCTGAAGCTGTTTGCATTTGTTCCTCTCAATGTTTTATATAAAATATCTGTCAGCTCTTTTTTGTCTTCTTTGCTGATTTTTTTGATTCCTGATTGAAGTTTATTCAGAACTTGAGAGGCTTCATCTTTAGGGCTAGTCGCGTGAATGTTTAATGATTCAAGACCAACTTCTTTTAATTTATTGTAGTCATAAATTATTTCGCCGGTAGATTCATTAACTTTATAAGTTGTATTAGGTGCTAAAGCCTTAATAAAAGCATGTTTAGTTATTATGTTTGCCAGTTGAGGAATAACATATTTGCCATATTCTGTAGTGTTGTAAATATTATAAATTTTTGATCCCTCTGGCATCAATTCATTTAAGTTTTTAATGATTTCTGATGCAAAATCCAATAATTCTTTTTGATAAATATTATCCATTTTGGTGTAGGTTGTAATATATTCATCAGCAAGATGAGGATTGTGCTCTAAAAACATATCATATCTGGTTTTATTAATTGTTTCTTGAGAGATGCCTCTTTTTGTAATATAAGGGCTTGCTAAGACTGCAGCTAAGCTATCTGCAAATTCTATTGTATCAAGCGGTAAATCCATTAAGTTACCAAGCAGGTAATCTTTATATTCAAGATTTGATTTGTTATCTCTAAGTTTATATTTATTAGTTAAAACATTTCTGATAACATTTATGTCAATTTCAGATTTAAGTTTTTCTGGTAAATTACCGGATTCAATTTGTTTTAGAACCTTGTTAAGAACATTTTTTGGGTTTTGTTCGTCCAAAGGGTTAAATTTAAGTTGTTGAGCAATATAAAGATTTAGTATATCCTTAGTTTTTTCAGTCCAATATTTAGCAGAAGTAATTGCGTAATCCTGAACTTCATAAGCTTTCGATTCCAATAAATTTTGTATTTCTACTTGATCTTTTGGAGGGTAATTTAGTTTAATGTATTCTGTATCTGCATTTGTGAATAGGTAATTTAATTTTGCAATGTCAGTATTAGCATCCCAAGTATTGAAATTACCTTCAATTTTTTCTTCAAGAGCGAAGTTCTCGAATTTAGCAACAAAACGTGTTCCTATATAGCTATCCAAAGGAACCATACTTCTTAACTTAAGTAAAGTATCTTTTAGTTTATTTTCTTCATCTGGAGTTATTGAGATATTTGAATCTTTTTTTGCAGTTGGAACCAATAAATTAACCTTATCTTTATAAGTTAATTTATCGTCTTTATCGTTATCTTCGATTTGATAAAGAGCGTTCATCAATTTTTGAGAAAGTTCTTTAGTTTTTTGAGGGTTGCTGTTTAAAGGAAATACAATTCCTATTGCATTACTTAGTGTTTTGTATAAATCAACATCTTTTGAGCTTTTTAGCAGTTTGTTGTATTCATTCAATTTTTCGATATTCTTTTTGTAAGTTTCTGGGTTAATTTCAAAAGAATAAGGTATAACTGTATCTTCATGAGTGTTGATGTCTAAAATATTTTTTGTATTTAGTATGTCATAATTTTTAATAAAATATTGGGGATCATTTTTATGAACATCACTTAATAATCTGGTGTCATAGATTTGGAAATAAGTAGGTTTTTTAGGGTCATAGTTTTTGTTTTCACTAAACTGAATTTCACCTGTCTTCAAATTTTGCTTGCATATAAACGGAGCATTTACAAGCTTGTGTCTTGCAAATTCTGTATTTTTCCCGAATACACCCAAAGCCAAAGGTGAATTTTTAAGATTGTGTGCCTTAAACCATTCAAAGTAAGGTGATTTTTCACCCCATTTAAGTACATGCTTGAAGTGGATACCTTCCAAGCCTTCATTTACATAAGCTCCGTCAGATACAAAGTTTATGCCTTTTTTGAACATTTCTATTTGTAATGAGGTATAGTTATTGATATTTCCTAAGCTTTGAGCTATTTGCATACAGTTTTTATTCCAGTATGCGTGTGAAGACAAGCTGTCATCAGTAAATAACGGAGTTGAAATGATTCTTGCGTAACCGTCAAATTTGCCGTCTCTAACATCTTTTTCAATGCCGGCAAGATTACCGCCAATTTTGTTTGAGAATGTTTTTGATATATGTAAAAGGTTGTCATAATTGTTATTTTTAACAATTTTTCCGCTGTTATCATAAGTCCATAAAGGATTGTAAAAGTCCGGCATTAAAAGTTTCATAGAACCGCCGTTATATGTAATTGGATTTGCGCCTGTTACAATATTGTATATTTCATGTCCACATTGCGGAGTTCTTGAGTCAATATAATCTCCAGCATCTATTTTGTAAGTTGGTTGTACATTTGGATCAGAACGGTCAGAACCTTTCGGAACTAAAACATAATGGTATGCAAAAGGCTCTTTATCTCTCAAATCAAAAGCGTCGGATAAGTTAATTTTTTTGCCTTCCGGAGGTAATTTAAGATACTTATCATCACTTAAATTATTTTCAAGACCTTCAACTACATAATAATTACCGTAATCGTCGGTTTCAACTGAACATACTTCCAAGTAACAATCATATTTCTTAGAGTCATATGGGTAATTGAATTCATATACTCTTTTACCAAGATTATCTTTTTTAGGTGTAAAACCTTGAAAGCTTGGATTATTGTTCTTTCTTACGTATTTATTCTCTGCATCAAATTTGACTTTCACACATACTCCTTATTTCTATGAAATATAATTATCGTGAAGATATTTTTTTGTCAAAATATCTTTCATTATTAAGAAAATTTTACATTTATTTATTATATAGTTTTTGTATCTTATAATGTCTATTATAGTTCAAAAATAGGAGAAGAATATGATAGCAAATGAATTAAAATGTGATATTAAAGATATTACTCTGGCTGAGCAAGGTAAAAGACAAATTGAATGGGCATTTAAAGATATGCCTGTATTGAGAGAAATTCAAAAAAGATTTGAAAAAGAACTCCCATTTAAAGGGCTAAAACTTTCGGCTTGCGTGCATGTAACAAAGGAAACTGCCGCATTGTGTACAGTAATGAAAGCTGGTGGAGCTGATGCGATTCTTGTAGCTTCAAATCCTTTGTCAACTCAAGATGATGTAGCGGCAGCACTTGTGAAATATTGGGAAATTCCAGTATTTGCAATTGCTGGAGAAAGTGTAGATACATATAAATCACATATTAAAATAGCTCTAGAGCATAACCCAGATATCATAATTGATGATGGTTGTGATATTGTATCGATGATTCATGCAGAAAGACCAGAACTAGCTTCAAGAATCATAGGATCAACAGAAGAAACAACGACAGGTATTATTAGATTACAGGCTCTTGAAAAACAAGGTAAATTAAGATTTCCTGCAGTTGGTGTAAATACAAGTTTGACAAAACACCTATACGATAATAGATATGGCACAGGTCAAAGTTCATTGGATGGAATTTTAAGAGGTGCAAATATTTTAATAGCAGGGAAAACGGTTGTAATTTCTGGCTATGGCTGGTGCGGAAGAGGATGTGCGCTAAGAGCAAAAGCTATGGGTGCAAATGTTATAGTTTGCGAAGTTGATCCACTAAAAGCTCTGGAAGCAGCGATGGAAGGTTATAGAGTAATGCCTATTGCAAAAGCAGCAAAAGAAGGTGATATATTCCTAGCAATTACAGGTGATAAACATGTTGTGGATGTAGAACATATTCTTGAAATGAAAGATGGTGCATTTTTAGCAAATGCAGGTCACTTTGACTGGGAAATTAATGTAGGTGATTTGAAAGCTTACACAACGGAAATTAATGAAATTCGTCCAAACTTAGAAGAATACAAACTTAAAAACGGAAAATCAGTATATGTATTCGCAAAAGGCAGATTAGTAAACTTAGTATGTGCAGAAGGTCATCCTGCGAGTGTTATGGATATGAGTTTTGCAAACCAGGCTTTAGGAATTGAATTCTTAGTTAAAAATAAAGGTAAATTGGAAAATAAACTCTACACGCTTCCACATGAAGTTGATGTAAAAATTGCAGAGCTAAAATTGAAATCAATGGGTATAGAAATAGATACATTGACACCTGAGCAGGAAGAATATTTGAATAGTTGGAAAATCGACTAATATTGTAAGGATATAAAAAGGCGCCGATATTATCGGCGCCTTTTTTAATTTCAACATTTTAACAGATTAACATTGTGAATCTTGATTATTGCTTTCTTCACCTTCTGCGATGCATCTTTCTAGTTTTTTGTTGTGCAAAATTGATGAAATGAATGCTGATACAATGAATAATAAACCGATTAGACCTGTAATAACTTCAGGAACTTCTCTTATAGCCGAGATAAGCATCAAAATTGATAAAGCTCCAATCGCCCAATGGGCACCTGCTTCAAGATAAATAAATTTTGCAAGAGTTTTCTTTTCAACAAGCATAATTGTTAAAGATCTTACAAACATTGCACCTATCGCAAGACCGATTGAAATAATGATGATATCTTTGCTTAATGCAAAAGCTCCTAATACACCATCAAGTGAGAATGAAGCATCGATAAGTTCAAGATAAATAAAAGCTATAAGTCCGCCGCATTTAACGTTATCAGCAGCACACTTTGCAAGTCGCATTTCCTCGTGTCTTTCAAGATAGTGAGTAACACCATCAATTATTAAGTAAATCACAACGCCGGCGATACCCGCTAAAAGTGAGTAATGATTTTGACTTCCGTGAATGAAATGCTGCGTAATCATTAATGAAATAAGAGTTATAACAATTTCAATTCCCTTGAAATGATCAAGATGAGAAAGTGCTGCTTCTATTTTTTTAAGCCAATGCACTTCTTTTTCGTGATTGAAGAAGTAATTTAAAAACAGCATCATCAAGAATGTTCCGCCAAAAGTAACAATAGGCGCGTGCGTTTCGTGTAGGTAATGTGCATATTGCTCAGAATCTGTCATTGCAATTTTTGCAACATCATACATTCCTATCTTGGCAAAAACAGAAACTACCAAAATCGGGAATAAAAATCTCATTCCGAATACAGCAATTAAAATACCCCAAGTTAGAAATCTATGACGCCATTTATGTGACATTTTTTCTAACTTCATTGCGTTTACAACTGCGTTGTCAAAAGATAAACTTACTTCTAAAACACTTAAAACTATTGCAATAAAAACACAAGTCCAGCCTGTGCCCGGTGCAACATGGTTTCCCCAAAAATAAGCACCTAAAAGTCCGGCAATAGTTACAATGTAAGATCCAATAAAATATTCTAACATTTTCTTTCTCCACTTCTTTACTTTAATTGATATTATTTTAAAATTTCGAAAGTGTCAATTTTAAAAACTTTATTTCATCCGTATATACTACATTTGAAAAATAAAATGTTCTTGTTATACTAAAGCTATGAAAGATATGTTAGATAAAATTCTTCAAATAGAAAAGAAGTATAACGAACTCGGCGTTACACTATCAGACCCTGCCGTAATCCAAGATTATAACAGGTTTAGAGACCTTTCCAAACAAAGAAAATCAATGGAAGAAACCGTTGAATTATACTATGCTTGGAAAAAGGCTGTTGATGCTATTGAAGAAGCAAAGGAATTAATAAAATCCGAGCACGATGAAGAAATGAAATCATTTCTTAAAGCCGAAATGGAAGAAAACGAGGCAAAGTTGCCTGAGTATGAAGAACGTATGAAAATACTTCTACTTCCTCGAGATCCGATGGATGATAAAGATATTATGCTTGAAATCAGAGGCGGAGCAGGCGGTGATGAGGCGAATATTTTTGCAGGAGATCTTGCAAGAATGTATATGCGTTATGCCGATAAAAAAGGCTGGCAGACTCAAATATTGTCAAAAACAGAATGCGAAGCTGGCGGTGTATCAGAAATTATAATTTCAATAAAAGGCGATGCTGTATATTCTCAATTGAAGTATGAATCTGGTGTACACAGAGTGCAAAGGGTTCCTGCAACAGAATCCCAAGGCAGAGTTCATACCTCAACAGCAACCGTTGCTGTAATGCCAGAAGTCGATGATGTTGAAGTTGAATTGAATATGAATGACATCGAAATTACAACAGCACGTTCAGGCGGAGCAGGCGGACAAAACGTAAACAAAGTAGAAACTGCAGCTCGTGTATTCCACAAACCGACAGGAATAATGATTTTCTGTACAGAAGAACGTTCACAATTGCAAAATAAAGAACGTGCCTTGCAGATTTTAAAAGCAAAACTTTATGATATGGAAGTTCAAAAGCAAATGAAGGAAATTACAGACCTGCGTCGTTCACAAGTCGGTACAGGCGATAGAAGTGAACGTATTAGGACATACAATTTCCCTCAAGGTCGATTAACTGATCATAGATTAAATCATAACTTGAATGTCTGGACGGTTATTGATGGCGAGCTTGATGAATTGATAAAACTTTTGATGGAATATGACCAAAAGTTGAAATTGGAAAAACTGGCAGAGGTGAATTAGTGGCAGAAAGAAAGTGCGTCGGTTGCGGAAAAATTAAAAATAGAGATGAATTAATAAAAATAACCAGACAAAATCCGCTTGGCGACTTGATTATCAACCCTGATTCCAAAGTATTTGGCAGATCTGTATATCTTTGCTATAATAATACTTGCATAGAGAATGCTTTTAAAAAAAATAAAATATCAAAAGCATTAAAAACTTCTGTGCCTCTAGAACTGAAAGGGAAATTAATAAATGAGTTTTGAAACAAAAAGAATAAATGAAATAGCAAAAGAGTTAAATATAACAAGTAAGGAAATAATAGAAAAGCTTAATGAAATGGGTATTACAGGTAAAACACATTCAAGTACTTTAACTCCAGATCAAGAAAGAAGATTGAAAGATTTTCTAAAAAATGGCTCAACCCAATCAGTTAAAAAGCCTAAAGCTTTTGTTGTTAAAAAGGCAAAAAATCCTGAACCTGCTCCGGAAAAAGCAGAAGAACAGGTAAAACCTGAACCTAAAAAAGAAGTTGAAGATAAACCAAAACGTCCTCAAATAGAGGTTGTAAAGCCGCAAAGCCGATTGGAAATAGTTCGTCGTGCGCCTCAAAGACCACAACAACCTCAAAAAACAGATGATTCAAGAAAAATTTCTCAACAAAGAATTGAAAAACCTTCAAGAGGAGACCGCCCTGATAGAAATAACAGACCTATGGCAAAAGAAGGTGAAAGACCAAAAAGTGGTTTTAAAAAACCTTTAGATCGTCCGGAATCAGGAAATAGAAAACCAATACAACGTCATATCATTTCGCAAGAAATTTATGAAAATAAAAGTTCTTCAAAACGTCGTTCAGATAGCAAGAAAAAAGATAAAGAATTTAATAAAAAGGAAGAACAGGAAAGAATTTCACTAGAAAAAGCTGCTGCTCAAAAACATAAAAAACGCGTTCACAAGGAAGAAGAAACTGAAAAAGTCACTCAAATCGTTGTAGATCGTGCAATGACAATTAGTGAATTAGCAGAGAAGATTCAAAGAACTCCTGCTGAAATTGTTAAATTCCTTATGTTTCAAGGAATAATGGCAACAGTTAACCAACTTATTGATGTTGATGTAATTAAGAAAATTTGTGCAGAATATGAGCTTGAAGTCTTGGAAGAAGATTTGGAAGCTTATATGGAAGAAGAATTAGAAAAAGAAGAAAAGCAAAAAGCTCTTTCTGAAGTAGATAAAAAACTTCTTAAAAAACGTGCACCGGTTGTAAGTATTATGGGACACGTTGACCATGGTAAAACAACTTTATTGGATAGTATAAGAGCTTCAAAACATAAAATCGTAGCGACAGAAGTCGGTGGTATTACTCAGTCCATCGGTGCTTATACGGTATATTTGGA
Source organism: Candidatus Gastranaerophilales bacterium (assembly GCA_944325615.1). Taxonomy (GTDB): domain Bacteria; phylum Cyanobacteriota; class Vampirovibrionia; order Gastranaerophilales; family Gastranaerophilaceae; genus Scatenecus. Next base: position 8,307 of record CALVAU010000236.1, read on the forward strand.
TAACAATAAAGAAAAGAAAATTGTATTTGTTGATACCCCTGGTCACGAAGCTTTTACAGAAATGCGTGCAAGGGGTGCTAAAGCGACTGATATTGCAATTCTAGTTGTTGCCGCAGATGACGGTATAATGCCTCAGACAATAGAAGCTATAAATCACGCAA